>DATKHQ010000042.1:0-6628 GCA_035510175.1 Candidatus Sulfotelmatobacter sp.
AGCCGGACCCCGCCGCCTCGACGTGCAGGATGCCGCCGCCCGGCACGTACGCCGCGACGATGGCCTCCGCGAGCGAACGCGGCGCCTTCCGGGCCGTCCGCGCGAGATCGAAGCAGAGCGGGGTCGCGAGGTCCCCCTGCGCGGCGCTCGGCGGGAAGGCGATCGGAACGGAGTCGACGGCGAGGCCGCAAGCTGCGGCGGCCTTCTTGAGCCCGTCCTTGAACGCCGATTCGGGGGATGACGAGGACACGCGCGCTCCGGATCCCGATCCGAAAAGAGGCGCGAACTATAGCAGCCGTGGTTCTCGAAGGTTCAGTCGGACACCGGACCGGGGACCGCGTCGGTGCGGCTCGAAAGTCCGTCGGCGGTGATCGCCTCGATCCGGTACCGGTACGCGACGCCGGGCTCCGGGTGGGCGTCGAGGAACGAATAGCCGGCCGGCGTCGCTGCGTCGCCGATCGCGGGAATCCAGACAGGGTTGATGCGCGTGGAGGGCCCGCCGTCGGCCGGCGCGCGAAGCACGTTGAAGCCGATCGTTCCGGTCTCGCGCGCCGTATCCCACGACACGAGCGTGCCGCCTCGCTCGCCGGCGAGCTCCACGCGCACCGCGGAGATCTCCGCCGGATACCCGGGCTCGTACAGCGCCGACCAGGAGTAGCGCCGCGCCGCCCGGCCTTCCGGGTCGAGGTTCCGGATGAGGAGGATCGCCTCGCGCAGGTCGGCCACGGGGAGGGTGAGCGCGCCCGCCCCTTCCGCGTCGAGCGCCACGGGGACGCGCTGCATGCTCCCGTCGGTGCGGACCAGCAACACGTCCGCGCTCCAGCGCGCCGCGACGTCGCCCTCGAACCGGAGCGCGAGGCCGCCCGTCCGCTCGCCGGGACGGAGCAGGACCGCGGCCATTCCCAGCGGCGCGACGTCCGGATCGGACTGGATCGACAGCGCGGGAAGCGCCTCGGCGACCGACGCGAACGTCGGAGCGCCCATGCGCGATGCGAACGTGAAGTGCCGGTGATCGTCCCGAGGGCCGACGAGCAAGGCCCAGAGCTGGAAGTCTCGGAGCGCGGCATCCAGCGATTCGCCGCCGGAGCGGCGGATGGCGCGATCGAGCGCCGCGTCCGCCGGGCCGCCGCGGCCGAGCTCCTCCACGGCGAGCTTGACCGCGGTCGAGCCGAACGACTCGCCCAGGAACGCGAGCCAGGCGGCGTTCCCCGCGGAAAGATCCAGATCGTCGGTCTTGAGTCCCTGATCGAGCGCCTGGAGCCGGTGCGCCAGCGACGACGTCGTCCGGTCGTCCGGCGTCCCGTCGATCGTCATCGTGGCCCAGGTGGCCAGCGCCTCGCCCCAGGACGGATCGAGTCCCACGGCGGCCGCGACGGCGTGGCCGTACTGATGCGCGACCGCCCGCCTCAGCCCCGAGGGGCCGCCGTGCGGCGCCGCGTCGATCCAGATCTGCGCTCGGCCGTCGCGTGTCGACGTGACAAACCCCTCGACCCCCGATCCGAGCCTCGCGATGATGACCTCGACCGGTCCGGGGGAGGGAAGCTCGAGCTGAGTGACCAGCAGACGGGACGAGCGCGCGAGCGCGCCGAGGGCGGCATCGACGACATCCGGCCGGTTGTTGCCGTCGTCGTCGGTCGGATCGAGGCGATCGAACGCCGCCCGGTCCGAGGCGAACCGCACCACGTTTCCGTCGGCGTCGACCACGCGGCGCTCGCCGGAAAGCGACGGATCTGCGCCGAGGGCCGCGAGCGCGCGCTTGACCGGACCGAGCGCGCGGGACGAGTCCTGCCGTGCGGACTGAACGATCGGGCTCAGGCACGGCATCGGGACCGCGCCGCCCCCCGAGAGCGTGGCCACCGCCTGGATCCTCAGGGCGGCACGCGGCACGGGGGCGAGGTCGGCCGGCTGTGCCGCGGGAGCGGCGCTCAGCGCGGACACGGCCGCAACGAACAGCGGCAGCGCCGCGATGAGCCTCGCCCGTCGCGCGGAGTTCACAGACACCACGGCCCTCGATTCCAACGGTTGAATATAGGAGAGGCTTGGGGCGTCGTCAACTTCAAAGCGCTGGGAACAATCGATTTAGGCGTTTTTCCGCGGTGACGATTTCGCAGCGACGCCACCAAAGAGGACCGCGATGACCGTGACGTTGTCCTCACCCCCGCGATCGTTGGCAGCCGCCACCAGCGCGTGGCAGGCCCCTTCCGGGTCGTTTCGGTGGGCCTTGAGGGAATGCTCGATCTCGTCGTCGGTGAGCATCGTGTTGAGGCCGTCGGAGCAGAGCAGGAAGAGATCGCCGGGCTCGATGCGGACGGTCGACACGTCGACGGCGACATCCGACCGGCTGCCGAGCGCCCGGGTGACGATGTTGCGCATCGGGTGACGCTGGGCCATGTCGTCGCTCATGAGGCCGAGCTTGACCTGCTCGTTGACCCAGGAGTGATCGCTCGTCATCCGCTGGAGTTCGCTGCGGCGCAGGAGGTACAAGCGGCTGTCGCCGACGTGGCCGATGACCGCATCGTCGTCGAGGTACGACAGGGCGACGACGGTCGTTCCCATGCCGCGCCGTTCCTCGTGGCAGTCGATCGACTCGCAAATGCGGCGGTTGGCCTCGGTCACCGCGGCGACGAGGCGCTCGCCCACCTCCGCGATCGAGCCGTACGGCTGCCCCGGTGCCACGCGCGCGAGCGTGTCGTGAAGCGTCTCGATCGCCAGGCGGGCGGCGATCTCTCCGGCCGCATGCCCGCCCATCCCGTCGGCGACGGCGAACAGCCGGTGGGCCGGCTCGAGGAGGAGGTCGTCCTCGTTGGTCTGGCGGCGGCGGCCGACGTCGGTCAGGCCGAAGGACCTCACCTCCATCACACGGCACCGCGCGCGCCGGTGCGGCGCGCGTCGGCCACCCGGCCGGTCCGCAGCTCCTCGAGCTTCGCGGACGCGGCGCTCTGCGTCGGGTCCTGCTCGAGGACCAGCTCGAGCTGGTGCTCGGCGTCTTTGAACTGCGCCGCGCGGATGTAGGCGAATGCGAGGTTGAGCTTCGCGACCACGTAATCGGGATTCAGGGCGACCGAGCGGCGGAAGGCCGCGATGCCTTCCTCGACACGCCCGAGCTCGCACAGCGCGACCCCCCGGAAGTTGTGGAGGTCGCCGTACTTCGGCGCGAGCGCGATCGCGGCGTCGAGATCGACGAGCGCTTTCTCGAACTGCTCCGACTTCAGCAGCTTGAGGGCCGCACGGTAGTGGGCCTCGAACGTGTACGGTGCCGCGAGGAACGCTTCCTTGAAGAACTCCTGCGCTTCCGCGGACATGCCTTCCCGGAGGCGCTGCAGCCCCTTCTCGTACGGCTCGGCGAGTTTTCTCGTGCGCAGGGCGAGCACCGCACCGAACGCCTCGGCAGCCTCCTCGTCGCGTCCCGCGCGCAGCAGGCAAAACGCGAGCGCGGTCCCAGCCTGGTCGTACGACTCGTTGCTGGCGAGGGCCCGCCGGTACTCCGTGATCGCCTCGTCCAGGCGGTCCATCGCCTCGTACGTCCGGCCCAGATTGAACCGGATGTCCGGGAAATCCGGAGAAACCTCGGCCGCGCGCACGTAGTCCCGCACCGCTCCTTCGAAGTCACCCGCCGCCGCCTGTTTCTCAGCCGACTGGATGAACGTCTGGGTGAGATAGTAGCGCGCCATGCGGCGGTCGCTGTCGACGAGGCTCGGCTCGTCCTTCAGCGCCTTGCCGAAGAAGTCGACCGCCTGCTTGTACTCGTTCCGGTAGTAGTGGTAGATGCCGGACTTGACGTGGTAGCTCCCCATCAAGTTCCGGACTTCCTTCAAGAACCGCATCGCCGCTCCCGCCGCAGGCAACCCGCCCTATTTTCGCCGGAAACTGACCGCCGCCTTCTGCTCCCGCAGCTCGATCGTTCGCTTCGCCATCTTGCGGATGATCTCCGGGACGTTCCGATCCCCGGCGATGAGCTTGATGTCCCTCGGATTCAGGCGCCCGACGAAGTTGGTCGAGATCGCCGGCGGGGTGCGGGGATTGCGCACCAGGTTCGCCATGATCGCGTACGTCTTCGCCCACTCCCGGTTCGTGCCGACCTGACGGAGAACCTCGTCGGAGACGTTGCGCATCGCCGCGATCGACTCGACCTCCTGCTCGGTCAGCCGTCGGTTCTTGAGGACGGACAGCGACACGACCTTGTTGGTGTCGCGGATCAGGATCGTCCGCTCCTCCTTCCCGCCCTTCATCGCCAGGATCGCCTTCTGGGCGGTATTGAGCATCAGGATCTTTTTGTAGGCGCTGCGCACGACGAGCTCTTCGGACTGGGCAAATTCCTCGCCGTCGATGATCTCGCTGGACGCGTAGAGCTCGCCGACGTCGACGTCGAGGAAGCGCGCGAGCTCCTCCGGAGAGACGGTGTCCATCTCGGGATCGCCGGGGACGCTGCCGTCCGCCTCCTCCTCGACGTTCACGAAACGGTCGATCAGGTCCAGGAGCCTTCCGCGCTGGTCATGCCGGAGCGCCGGGTTCACCGAGAGTCGATCGATCAGCCCCGGCGTTCCGATCAGGCGCTTCTGGTTCGTGAGCACGAGATCGAGGACCCCGGCCGTGCCCTCGGTGGCGAGGACCGCAAGCGCGTCCGGTCCGGTGTTGGCATGGAAGGCGATCCTCTCGGCGATCGTCTCGTCCCGCGCCCCTCGGGACGCGAAGTGGCGGATCACCTCGCCGTCGCACCCCGGATCGTCGAGGACCTCGATGATCAGCTCCGGCGTCAGCTCGCCGAGGCTCGTCGCCGCCGCGGTCCGGATCGATTCGTCGGGATCGTTCTGCAGGTGGAGGTAGAGCCGAGCGAGCGTGGCGCGGGGGAGCGGCAGCGCGCCGCGGGCGGCCGCCGAGCGCAGGGCGATCGGCGCGCTTCCGGAGAGGATCCGGTCGACGATCGGCGGGGCGCCGGCAGGCGTGGGCTGATCGCTCACGCGCATCCTCCGGCCGCGGGAGTCACGGCGCGGGAATCGCTCCGCTCGGCGCGCGGGTGCGAGGCCAGCAGGCCGTGGCCGAGCGCGGTCAATCCGGCCGCCAGCAGAAGGAGCACCAGGACCACGACGGCCGCCGCGATCCAGATCCGGCGGCGTGCGGGGGCGGGCCCGGCGGACGTCGCACGGGCGGCCGGGTCGGTCGCCGCCGCATGCGCTTCCTGCCTGGCCTCCTCCTCGAGATAGGCCGTCACCATGGACTCAGCGTCCACACCGATGAACTGCGCGTGCGCGCGGACGAAGCCCTTGTTGAATACCCCTCCCGGGAGGTGCCGGAAATCGTTTCGCTCCAGAGCGTCGAGGTAGCGCAAGTTGATCTTCGTCGCCTCCGCGATCTCGCGGAGCGAGATCTGTCGCAACTCCCGCTCGCGCCTGAGGGTTTCTCCGAACGAAGGCATTCAGGATCCCAGGATGATCAGCCGCCCCAGCGCCGGGCGTCCGGAGGTCAGCGGACGATTGTAGGAAGCGCTGTTCCGCACTGTCAACCGCCGTTGGGAGCGGCCGAGGCGCCCGCCGCGCGGGCGCGCCGCGCCGCGGCGACGCGTACGACCCGAGGCATGCCGGGATCGTCGTCGATGCGAGCGAGGTCGTGCGGGTCGAGGCGCTCTGTGAGACGGAGCGCCGCGGCGACCGGAGTCCGCGGGTGTCGCAGGATCGCCAGGCGCACCGCCGTCGTGCGGTCCCGCTCCGAGCCGGCCGTCAGCCAGGTCAGAAACGCGGGCGGGACGTCCGGACGGGCGACGATCCGCTCGATGTCCGCGTCGGTGCAGCGTGGGTTCCGCGCGAGCGCCTCCAGGACCCGGGGCTCGGGATCGCCCGAGAGCGCGCCGAGCACGCCGCGGCTCGCGATGCGCGCGAGCGTCACGCGCGCACCGACGGCCAGCTCCGGCAGGCGAGCCTCAAGGACGCGTTCCGCCTCGCGGCGGGCCACCGCGGGGAGCCGAGGGTCGACCGCCATGCCCGCAAGATCGCGCCAGAGGAGGCCGGGCAGACGACGACGCAGCGATTCGAGAAGGTCGCTGCGGCCGGCGTCCCGCCCGGGGACCGGGCCGGACCCGGCATGCGTGGGCCGGTCCGTCACCCGGGGAATATAGGTCCGGCGGACGACCCGCGGCGACGGGCGGGGGCCTTCCGGCGCTGTGGTAGGGTTCGGCCGATCGCGAGGACCGGATGGAACCCCAGACCCTGGCCCTTTTCCCGCTGTGGTATGCGGCTTTTCTGCTCTCCCTGACGTGTCACGAAGCGGCGCACGCATGGGTCGCCCGCATAGGGGGAGACGACACGGCCTATCACGCGGGTCAGGTTTCCCTGAACCCCTGGCCGCACCTCCGGCGGGAGCCGGTCGGAACGGTCGTCGTCCCTCTCGTGACCTACTTCCTCTCTCACTTCATGATGGGGTGGGCGAGCGCCCCGTACGACCCGTTCTGGGAGCAGCGGCACCCCCGGCGCGCGGCGGCGATGTCGATCGCGGGACCTGGAGCGAACTTCGCTCTGTTCGCGATCGCGTTCCTGGCCCTCCGGGCAGGTCTGGGCGGAGGCGTGTGGGTTCCGTCGCCGCCCGGTCAGAGGCTCCTCGACCAACTCGTGAGTCCGGCGGCGGGCGCGCCCGCCGC
>DATKHQ010000043.1:0-12284 GCA_035510175.1 Candidatus Sulfotelmatobacter sp.
GCGGTCGAACTTGTCTCCCATTCCGATCCCGAAGGTGCCTGACATCACCGTGACGTGCTCGTCGGTGGGATGCCAGTGCGGCATGATCTTGTACCCGGCCGGCATCTGTAGCCGCACGACGTAAAGCCCGGGCTGGCCCGGATCCCCGGAGATGACTGTGAATTTGGCGTTCTGCTCGAAGACCGGCGGCGGCGGTCCCCACTTGAGCTCCGACGGCATCGAGATGACGTGGTTGGCCGCTTTCCCCCCCTGAGCCATCGCCGCGACCGCCACGAGCGCGACCGCGAGCACACTCCAAGCGAAACGATTACGCATCTGGCCCTCCTCCCCGCGCACGATGTCGCGGCGGATGGGCGCAGCTTACTCCCATCCGCGAAAAACCTCGCAGGTGCCACCCGGCGGAGCCCTCCGCGGGCTGCGAACGGGGAGGTTCCCCGAGGGCTCCGGTTCGGGTGATTTGCCGAGCGCGGCATCCCGTGAAAACCTGAGAACAGGGTTCAGGGGTCGGGAGTATCGTGGCCTGGCGGTATTCTCGATCCAAGCACGCTCGTCCGTGGGCACGCGGACGGGCCCACCTCCGGGGGAGCACGCATGAACCAGCCTCAGCTGAAGGAAGTCGATCCCGAGACGAGCCCCGATTCCCGATCCGCCCTGCTGCGGCAGCTCGTCGCCCACTTGAGACAGCACCGGACCCGCCTGCGGGAAGAGTGGGCGCAACGCATCACGGAGGCGCGACTGCTCACCGCGATGTCGAAAGAGGAAATCTTCGCCGAGGCCACGTCGGTCTACGACAACTACGTCGAGGCGCTCGAGACCGGGACGTTCGAGGCGCTGCAAGCGTATGCGCGCAACCTCTCGGAACGCATCATCCCGAGGGGCGTCGAGACGCACGAGGTCGTCGGCATCGTGCTCCTGCTCCGCGACGTTCTCGCGCGCTCGCTGTTCGCCACCTACCGCGAGGACTTCTCGCTCCTCAATCGCGTCCTCGACGAGTACGAGCCGGCCGCGAACCGGATCGCGACGACGGTCGCCGTGGGGTTCGTGCAGGAGCGCGAGCGGACGATCCGCGAGCAGCAGGAGGCGATCCGCGAGCTGTCGACCCCGGTCCTCCAGGTCCGCGACCGGCTGCTCATCCTGCCGATCATCGGCGTGATGGACCCGCAGCGGGCCCGTCAGCTCACGGAGCAGCTCCTCCGCGGCATCCGGGCGAATCGCGCCCGGGTCGTCGTGATCGACATCACCGGCGTGGCGGCCATCGACTCGCACGTCGCGAACCACCTCGTACAGACCGTAGAGGCGTCGCGCCTCCTCGGGGCCACCGTCATCGTGACCGGTCTCTCGTCGGAGATCGCGCAGACGCTCGTCAACATCGGAGTCGACCTGGCGAAGATGACGACCGTCGGCGACCTCCAGGGAGGCATCGAGGAGGCGGAGCGCCTTCTCGGGTACAAGGTCGTTCCGCTGGGCGAGCGCGCCCCGCAGAACTAGGAGCCGAACTCGTGCAGGTCCCTATCCTCAAGCAGGGACCGTTCTTGATCGCCACGGTGCAGTCCGCTCTCGGCGACGCCGACCTGCTCCAGCTGCGAGACTCCCTCGTGGCGCAGGTCGGCCGGTTCCGCTCCCTGGGAGTCATCATCGACGTCACGGCCCTCGACGTGATGGACTCCTTCGCCTCCAAGACGCTGCGCGACATCGCGTACATGATCCGGCTGCGGGGTGCAACGACCGTCATCGTCGGGATCCAGCCCGAGGTCGCGTTCGCGATGGTGCAGCTCGGACTCACCCTCTCGGGCGTCGCGACGGCGCTCGACCTCGAGGAGGGGCTCGCGTACCTGCAGCATGCCGTGCGCGGGTCCCCGATCGGAACGGGCTCTCATGCACAATGAGAGCGAGACGTCGATCCGCACCGACGCCGACATCGTCATCGCACGGCGCGCGGGGCGGGACATCGCCGCTTCGCTCGAGTTCTCCGCCACCGACCAGGTCCTGATCGCGACGGTCATCTCCGAGCTCGCGCGCAACATCCTGATGTACGCGAGGCAGGGCGAGATCGTCGTCGACCGCATCTACGACAACGGCCGCAAGGGGCTCGTGGTGGTCGCGCGCGACCACGGCCCCGGCATCGACGACGTCGGCAAGGCGCTCGAGATCGGGTACTCCACGTCCGGAGGGCTCGGGCTCGGGCTCCCCGGGGTCCGACGCCTGATGGACGAGTTCGAGATCTCGTCGCGCACGAACGACGGCACGACCGTGACGGTGCGGAAATGGCATTCGTGATCGGGCCGGGAATCGACTGGGCCTCCGCGGGCACAGCCCGGGTCCCCGGCGACGTGTCCGGCGACGCGTGCATCGTCGCGCCGTACGCGGGAGGCGTCCTCGCCGGCCTCGTCGACGCCATCGGCCACGGTCCCGAGGCGGCGGAGGTCGCGCGGCGCGCGCAGCAGGTCCTCGAGCGGGATCCGGCGGAGTCGCCGGGGCGTCTTCTGGCGCGCTGCGACGAGGAGCTGCGGGGCTCCCGGGGGGCGGTGATCTCGCTCGGCTCGATCCGTCACGATCCGCCCCGGATCACCTGGGCGGGTGTCGGGAACGTCTCCGCACTGCTCCTGCGGTTCGTCGGAAGAGGGCGAGAGGACCAGATGCTCATCGCCGCGAGCGGGGTCCTCGGATCGTTCTCGCCCGTCGCGGTCGAGCGCTCGGTCGACCTGCGGCCCGGAGACCTCCTGATCATGGCGACGGACGGCCTTGACATGGGATTCGCCGAGCACGTCGACCGCAAGATGCCGCCGCGCCCGATCGCGGACGGCATCCTGGCGCAGCACGCGACGGGACGGGACGACGCGCTGGTGCTCGTCGCCCGCCTGAGGCCGCCGAGCCCATGAGCGCGGACGTGTCCCTGCGGGAGCGGTACGTCTCGGCCGGGCGCCGCAGCCTCGTCGAGCACGGCGAATCCGCGAAGCAGCGCGGGTACGACCTTGGCCGCGAGGCCCTGCGCTCCGGGGTCGGACTGCTCGAGATGGTGAGCCTCCAGCACGAGGTGCTCCGCGAGCTCTCCCGGGCCTCCGCCGGCGGGGCCCTCTCCCCGGAAGCGCTGCGCGCGCTCACCGCGTTCTTCGTCGAGAGCTTGGCGCCGTTCGAGATGGTGCATCGCGGATTTCGCGATTCCAACGAGGAGCTGCGGCGGCTCAACGAGCGCCTGAACGTCACCCTCGAGCAGGCGATGACCCGTGTCGCCCACATCCTCCACGATCAGGTCGGCCAGGTGCTGGTCGCGGCGCACCTCGCGCTCGAGGACCTCGCGCGCGACCTGCCGCCGACCTCGCGCGGCCGGATCGTCGAGATCCGGACGATCCTGGAGCAGATCGAGGAGCAGCTCCGCTCGGTCTCACGCGAGCTCCGGCCGACCCTGCTCGACGACCTGGGGCTCATGCCGGCGGTCGAGGCGCTCGCCTCCGGGGTCGCGGCGCGCGGTCACATCGGCGTCGACGTCTCCGGAGCCAACCCGGGCCGGCTGCCGCAGGACATCGAGACCGCGGCGTACCGGATCGTCCAGGAGGCTCTGACCAACGTGCTGCGACATGCGCACGCCTCGCACGTCCGGCTGCGCTTCCGCTTGCGGGCGGGGATGCTCGCGTTCTTCGTTCACGACGACGGGGTCGGCTTCGAGCTCGAACCGAAGGAGACGGTGGGGTCGGCGGGGCTGGGGCTCGTGGGAATTCGGGAGCGCGCCAAGGCGCTGGGAGGGTGCGTCCGCATCCACTCGCGCCCCGACGCGGGATGCAAGATCTTCGTCGCTCTTCCGATGGGGAGGTGAAATGTCCATTCGCGTGCTGCTGGCTGAAGATCACGTGCTCGTCCGTCAGGGGCTCCGCTCGCTCCTCGAGCGCGAGGGGTTCCAGGTGGTCGGGGAGGCCTCGAACGGCGGCGAGGCCGCCCGTCTCGCTGCGAGCACTCGGCCCGACGTCGCGGTTCTCGACATCGCGATGCCGGTGATGAACGGGATCGAGGCGTGCGGGGAGCTGCGCCGGGCATCCCCCGATACCCGCGTCGTGATCCTTTCGATGTACAGCGACGATCAATACGTCATGTCGGCGCTGAAGGCCGGCGTCTCCGGATACGTGCTGAAGAGCCGCGCCGCCGGTGACCTCGTGCACGCGATTCGCGAGGCCTCGCTCGGCGGGTTCACCCTGAGCCCGGGGATCTCCCGGGCGGTCGTCGAGGCGCACCTGGCGAACCGCGGCGTGCCCCCGGATCCCCTGACGCCGCGAGAGAGGCAGATCCTCCAGCTCGTCGCGGAAGGAAAGAGCACCAAGGAGGCCGCGGCCGCGCTGAACATCAGCGTCAAGACCGCCGACACGCATCGCAACAACCTCATGCGCAAGCTTGGCGCCCACTCTGCCGCGGATTTGGTGCGCCACGCGGTGCGGCGGGGGCTCGTGCAGGTCTGACCGCCGGATCTCGGGTACTTCCCGATCTCGGAGTCCGGTTTTCACCCGATCGCGGGCGCGAGCCTCCGCCCGTACGCTTCTCCGCACCCTCATCACCGAGGAAGGGAGAGGTCATGAGAGTCGGCGGCGGAACGGTGCTCCGGACCCTGGCGATCGCGGCGGCGCTCATCGCGCTCCGCGGCGCCACGGCAACCGATCTGGAAAGCCCCATCAAGAAATTCGAGGCCCGGCGGGAGGGCGCGGATCTCGTGTTGACCTGGGCGCTGCAGGGCCGGCACGACGTCGCCCGGGTCGTCGTGCGCGGCGCCGAGCGACCGGAGTGCCCTCAGACTCTCGAGGCCGGATTCCTCGTCGCGGATCTCGAGATCACCGAGAAGCGGGCGGGGCAGTTCCGCGTCCACGAGCTGCCGGCGGAGATCCCGTACTGCTTCAGCATCTTCGCCGTCAGCGCGTCCGGCGTGGCCTCCGCTCCGGTGTCGGCGGGCCCTCGCATCGAGCTCGCCCCGCCGCCGCCCGTCGCGAACCTGCACCGGACGTCCTGAGAGCGGCGCCCCGGGCCAGATCCACGACGACCGGCCGGTGGTCGCTCATCGCGTCCCACGGGGGGCGGTCGAGGATCTCGACGCCGCGCAACCGGCGCCTCCACGTACGGGGGATGAAGCAGTAATCGATGTGGTAGGGGCGCGACCGCCGGCGCAGGAGGTAGAGCGTCGCCCGCGACTCCGACCCGAACGACTCGCCCGTGAACGCGTGATACGCGGAGACGAGCCCGAACTGCTCGCTCATCCGGCGCGCGACGCGCGAGAAGTCGGTTGGCCGGCGCGGGTTGTCCCAGATGACGTTCCCGTTGAGGTCCCCGATCACGACGCTCGGAGCCTCGGCGAGGAACCGCGCGTACGCGGAGAGCGCCGGGTCGAGGCCCTCGATGTAACGGTGCTCCTGGCGCGTCCAGACCAGCAGGAGATTGAGCCGCGCCGGTCCGGCCACCCGGACCGGCACGATCGACCAGGGCGCCGCCGGCGCGATCGGGCCAAGGGCGACCGTGAACCCGGCGCCCGGCACGACCGCCAAGCCCTTCCTCGGATTGGGACCGAGCCAGAGATGGCCGGCCGGAAGCGCCGCCGGGCGCTGCGCCTCCTGGAGCACACAGACGGAGGCTCCGAGAGCCGCGACCGCCTCGGCGGTCTTGCCGGCCGTGGCGCTGCAGCAGTTCCAGGTCGCGATCCGGAGAGAAGGGGCCATCACGCCGCGCGGGTTCCGATGTGCCCCGCGATGATACCTTCGTGCCGGCGGGGGGAGACCACCGGGCCGACCGGAGACGAGAACAACCGTGCGTCGCGAAATTCCTGCCTTCCTGGGACTGGCGCTGCTTGCCACCTCTTCGCTCGCGTCCGCACAGATCGCAGACCCCGATGACGCCCCGACGATGGCGGCCAAGAAGACCGCCGATACCGAGTCGCCGTCTCCCGACGGCGTGCGATTCAAGGCGCTGACGCCCATCGAGGACGTCGAGTGGCACACGCCGCACCCAGGGTATCTATGGCTTCTCCAGAAGATCGCGAGCGGAACGGCCGACAAGCGGATCATGCGGCAGCACTACTGGCTGCACACACGCCTCGAGCCGTTCGATCGCACGTTCCCGGCCGGCTGGCGGGAGGCGGCACGCGCCCGGCAGCTTGCGCCGTCTCCGGCCACGCGCGCGGCGTCGGCCGCGGCGGCCCTGCCCGCGGTGGGTCGTTGGATCCCCTCCGGGCCGTCGACGATTCCCGGGCGGGTCAGCGGCCTTGCGCGTCCGGCCGGGATCCCGGGCGCAATCCTCGTCGCGATGGCGGACGGCGGCGCCTGGCTCACGCGCGACGACGGCGCGCACTGGGACGCCCTCACCGAGCGCGAGGCGACGCAGGCATCGGGCTCGGTGCTCGCGGATCCGACGGATCCGCGCGTGCTCTACTGGGGAACCGGGGAGGGAAACGGGGCGATCGACAACTACGGCGGGATCGGCCTCCTCCGCAGCACCGACGGGGGACGAACCTGGTCGGCGTCGAACAGTTTCTCCGGGACGATCCGGTGCCTCGGGATGGACGTCTCGTCGCCCCAGACGATCTGGGCGTGCGGGAACGACGACCTCTATCGCTCGAACGATGCCGGGGCCTCCTTTGCGAAGGTGGCGGGGCCCGCGGGCACGTATGGGGCCTCGGCGGTCGCGATCCGTCCCGACCGTCCCGCGACGATCTTCGCCGGCATGTGGGCGGGGGGCGTGTGGCGCAGCACCGATTCGGGCGCGACGTGGGCCCGTCTCGCCGGCGGCCTCCCCGCGGACCTCGGACGCTCCGACCTGTCGATCTGCCGCGCCAACCCCAACGTCATGGTCGCGGCGAGCGAGCTGAACAGCGGCCAGGTGTGGAAGTCCGCCGACGGCGGCGACACCTGGGCGTTGCTGTCGGCCGCGCCGTCGGGTGGGGTGCAGACCTGGTACGACCTGACGGTCGCGATCGCGCCCGACGACTGCAACACGATCTACTGGGGCGGGCAAGGGTCGTACGTGACCCGTGACGGCGGACAGACCTGGGCGCAGATGCCGACTTCGGGGACCGGGAGCGCCGGGTGGGACTACCACGCGATCCTGACCGGGCCGAACGGCGAGGTCGTTCTCGGCGCCGACGCGGGCGTGTTTCGCAGCACCGACTGGGGCGCGACGTTCGCGCCCCGCTCCGACAATCTACCGACGACGCAGTTCTACGGCGGATGCGGCCACGATACCGACGCCACGTGGCTCGCGGGCGGAACCCAAGACAACGGGACCGATCAGTCCTCGAGCGTGCAGCCGTGGCGCTACGTCCTCGGCGGCGACGGCGGCAAGTGCATCGCGACGGCGAGCAGGATCCTCGCGGAGTACACGACGACGAACATCCAGCGCTCGCTCGACGGCGGCGCGACGTTCTCGGACGCCAACTCCGGCATCCGCACCACGGATCCGAAGCCCTGGGTCGGCATCATCGCCCGCGATCCTTCGGATTGGAGCACGTCATACGTCGGGACGTACAAGATCTACCGGACGACCGACTTCCACGACACGTCTTGGGTCCCCGTCTCCGCCCCGCTCTACTACAATCGCCTGGTGACCGCGATCGCGGTCTCTCCTGCGGACCGCAACGTCCTGTGGGCCGGATTCGACTACGGCGGACTGTTCCGGACGACGGATGCCCTCGACGCGGCTCCCGCGTACGCGAACATCCGGGGAGGCTGGCCTTCGCGCGCGATCTCGCGCGTGGCACCCCACCCGTCCGATCCCGGGAGCGCCTGGGTCGTCGTCGGCGGGTTCGGGTATCCGAAGATCGAGCGGACGACGGACTCCGGGACCACGTACGTCGACGTCACCGGCGACCTGCCCGACGTTCCCGTGACCGATCTGGTGGTCGACCCCGGCGACGCGAGCGTCCTCTACGCGGGCACCGACCTCGGCGTGTTCCGCTCCGGCGACGGCGGCGCGCACTGGACGGGCTTCTCGGACGGGCTGCCGCTCACCGCGATCGCGGATCTGTTCCGCCATCCCGCGGGAGGCGATCTCGTCGTCGCGACGCACGGCCGCAGCTTCTACCGGTTCCGGCCCGCATCGAGCGGAGCGGTCGCGGTGCCTGACGGCGACGTGATCCAGGGCGTGCAGATGCGCGCGGAGAGAACCGGCACCGGCGCGCTCTGGCTTCGTTGGGACACCCTGGGCTGCACCGCCGGCGACTACAACCTCTTCTACGGGCCTCTCGGCTCGGTCGCCCAGGGGACGTACACCGGCTCCGTCTGCGGCCTCGGCCGCGGCGGCGAGGCGGTCGTCCCGATGCCCGGCGCTCCGGGCGACAGCCTCTACTTCCGGATCGCCGCCGTGTCGTCGAGCGGTGTCGAAGGGCCGCACGGGTTCGCCTCGGGCGGCGCTCCCTCGCTGGGCTCCGGAGTCGGCTCCTGCGGAGTCACGGCGCACCAGGACGTGGCGAGCTGTCCGTAGGGCGGCGGCGCTGGCTCCGGCCTATCCCAGCAACGCCCGCAACGAGGCGATCAGCTCCGTGTCGCTCGCGTCGAACACGGGCTCGAGATCGTACTGCTCGAAGAACAGCGTCGCGGCCGCCGTCTCGGACATGCCGAGCATTCGTCTCAGCCGCCGGTCCTCGGGGACGAAGCCGCGGCCGAGCAGGCGTCGGACCGCGCCCGCGATCGTGTCCTTGAAGCCGCAGACGTAGACGACCGCCTTGTCCGGACGCACGTCGAGGCCGGGAACCCGTCCGTCGTCGAGCAGGGTCTCGACGCGCCCGGTGAGACCTTTCCATTCCGCGTGGCTCGCGGGACGGCTGACCGTCGGGGTGTAGCGCAGCCCCGAGCGCGAGGCCGCGTCCGCGAGCTCGTCGCGGTACGCAAGCTCGTGCGGATGGCTGACCCCGTGAAGGACGTGCAGGTGGCCCAGGGTCTCCGCGTCCGCGCGGCGGCGCGCATGGCGCACCATGGCGGCGAACGGGGCGAGCCCTGTGCCGGCGGCGACGAGCAGCCGAACCCGGGGATCGGACGGAGGGGCCGTCCGCTCGAGGGTGAACCGCCCGGCGATCTTCTCGCCGAGGTGCAGCCGCGCCCCAACGGGCAGCTTCCAGAGAAGATGGGTCAGCGGCGACTGCGTCGCGGGATCGCGAGCGTATCGGATCAGGAACTCGAGCCAGCGGCGCTCCGCCGGCTCCGAGGCGATCGAGTACGCCCGCTGCACGCCGCCGGTCCCGATCGTGACGTACTGCCCCGGCAGGAACCACGCCTCGCCGGGCGGCGGAACCGCGTCGGGCAGGATCCGGAAGACGACGAGCGTGGGGTCGAGCTCGATCCGATCGACGAGGGTCGCATTGTCGATCATGATGCGCGCGATCCTACTCCTCCGAACGCGAGTCGCAAGCCCCCGGAAAGTCTTGTCAACCTACCGTGGTGCGCTCGCGCTGTGGGCGGCGCGGACGCGGTGAGTCAGCGGTAACGCACGAGGTTGTTGTGCCCGGGATCGACCCGGACCGCGGTCGTCTCCCCGGGGACGTCGAACTCGAATGTCGTCTGAGGCTTGTCGACGAACACCAGGCGCACCTCGGCGTGCCCCCCGACGTCGAGCACGAGCGGCACCATCACGCGCTTGAACCCGCCGTTCCCCGTCTCGCTGACGGTCCCCGTCAATCGCTTGCCGCCCGACGCGGCGGTCAGCTTCGTCTCCACCTTCAGATCGGGCGTGCCGCCCTTTCGAATCCAGTCGTCGAACAGCCAGCCGAGGTCGGCGTGAACGGTGTCCGACGCCGCTCTCGAGAAATCATCGGTCGAGGCCGGGGATCCGGCCGCGCGATCGAGGAACGATTTCGCCGCCGCCGCGAACCGGTCGTTGCCGATCAGCGTGCGCAGCATGTGAACGACCAAGGGGCCGCGGTTGTAGAGGAGGCAGAACGCGTCGCGCTCGTGCTGCTCGCCGCCGGTCGCGGCGACCCCGGAGATCGGACCGGTGCTCTCGCAGTTGGGGGCCTCGCCCCGCCACTCCGCTAGGAACTGCGGGAATCCTTCCACGCCCTTCTTGTCCCCGAGCAGCGTGCCCGTCGCCAGCGCGCCCCAGTACTCCGCGAGAGACTCCGCGAGCCAGTCGTCCTCGTCGGACGCCGGAACGGCGCCGTTGCCGAACCACTGGTGCGCGATCTCGTGCGCCAGCACCATGTTGATCCCGCGGACATACGGGTTCGCTTCCTCGTCGTGCGGCTTGAACGCCTCGGTCGGAAGGATGACGACGCCGGACGTCGAGACGCCCAGGCCGAATTCCGGGGCCTCGACGATGTCCAGCTCGTCGGCGGCCATCGGGCCAAGCAGGCCGGTGTAGAAGCGGATGATCGCACCCGCGAGCTTCGGGAGGTTCTCGAGCACGTTCTTCCGTGCCATCGAGTAACCGTGAACGCGGATCTTCCGCCCGTCGATCGTCTCCTCGTGAGTCACGTACTTTGCCCCGAGGACCGCGATGAACGTCGTCGGCTTGTCCGAGCGCGACTCGGTCTCGATCCAGTCGTCCCCCTCACGGTACGCGGTCTCGTTCCCCGACGTGACCGGGCGCCAGGGTTTTTTGGTGCGCGTCTTGATCGAGAACGTCGGCCGCCGTTCGACCCGCCAGTTGCGAGGCTCCGGATACCAGTAGCCGGGCAGGAAAAAGAAGTTGTCCCCGTGATGGAGCTTCCAGTCGAGGAACACCTCGCCTTCGGTCTCCACGTGAAGCTTGACCTCGGCCGGCCCGTCCGCGAGCGGGGGAAGCTCGACGAGAAGCATGTGATAGCGATGCGCGAACGGAAGCTCGTGCCCCTCGCCGTCGAGGACGCGATGCGTCTCGAGGCGATTGACCTTGGAATCCCAGTCGGAGGAGTCGGGGTCGAGGGAGTTCGAGAGGCGAAGCCCCAGGACGCGCGCGCCCTTCGGGCCCACGACGCGCAGATCGAGGTCGGACACGATCGTGCCGCGCTTGTTGTCGGCGGTCGCGATCGAGAAGTCCGCGTGTCGCAGGGTCGCCGACACCGTCCGGGCACCGGCCCGGTTCTCGAGAACGTGACCCGCGAGGGTCTCCGTGAACCGGGCGTGGTAGTCGACGAGCTTCCGGAATCCGAACAGATCCTCACGGTTGGCCCAGATCTCGTCGTACTCGTACCCGACGCGCTGGAGCCCTCCCGCGAACTCGACATACGCCCAGCGCCCGGTCCCGTTCATGCGCGCTTGCGCAAGCAGGAAGTCGATCGACGGATCGGTCGCGCGCACGAGGCGGATCGCCTCGTCGAGCTCCGAAGCGGCGCCCGGCGGCGGGGCTTCCGCCGCTCCCGTGGCCCCCGCCGAGCCGTCCCATTCCTTGGCCCAGAGCGGCTCGGAGAAGATCACGATCGCCTTGGTGAACCGATCGGAAATGGCGCCCGGCGTCGATGCGAGACCCGGCGCCACGCGCGCGCGGTTGGTTTCGAGAACGGCTTTCTCGCTCGGCGCTGCCGCCGCATACGTCCAGCCGCCCGAACCCGTGAGCCACAATCCCACCACCGTGCCGTCCTTCGCGACGATCGGTGTGGCCGTCGCGTCGGCGATCGAGATCTTCAGCTCCCCGATGTCCAGCGCGTCCCCTCGCAAGTGACGCCCGGACTCCGCAAGCCGGAACGACGCGTACGCATCGACCGTCGCCGAGAGGCCGGGGGCCTGCGCCGGTGCCGGAACGTCGGCATGTGAGGGCATTGCGCTCGACGCGCAGACCACGATCGCCGCCACCCGTGAGAATCGCATGCGCCTCCCCTCGCTCGTCCGAAAGGCGACATTATGCATCCTCGTTCGTCATCGATTCCGAGTTGCTCGGTCCGATTTTTCGGAGGATGATCGCCCGGTGCGTCGGGCCCCCGCGTCTCTCATCCCGGCACTCGTCAGCCTCGTGGCGGTGACCGCGACCTTCGCGAGCCCGCCTCCCGCGTGGACGACCCGTCTCTTCGCCGACGAGATCGCGCGCGCCGATCCGGCGGGCTCCTCGGCGGGGTCGCCGTCTCCGGCGGAATCGCCCCCCGAGAAGAAGCGCCGCTGCTCTGATCCCGGCGCCCGCGCGAGCGAAGGACGGTGCCTGCCGCAGCTGTTCGCGCACGACGCCAAGGAGGTTTTCACGGCGCCCGCGCGCTGGACGAACCGGGAGTGGGCGCTGTTCACCGTGGGCACGCTCGGCATCGCGACGCTGATGGTGAGCTTCGACGACCGCCTGCGGTCGGCGGTGCTGAACGACCCGGGAGGAGTCAAGGACCAGGTCGCCAGCTTCTTCGAGCCGCTCGGTTCGTGGGGGTCGTTCGT
>DATKHQ010000044.1:0-20188 GCA_035510175.1 Candidatus Sulfotelmatobacter sp.
TCCTCCGGAACGCGATCCACGCCATGCCGAAGGGGGGCGCGCTGTCGGTCCGGGTCCGGGCGATCGCCCACGGGCTCGAGGTCGCGGTCAACGACACCGGGGAGGGCATGCCCCCCGAGGTCCTCGCGCACGTGTTCGAGCCGTTCTACACCACGAAACCCACGGGCTCCGGCCTGGGGCTCACCATCGCCGCGCAGATCGTGCGCGACCACCATGGCGAGCTGAAGCTGGACAGTCGCGAGGGAGAGGGAACCACGGTAACGTTCCGCCTTCCCGCGGTGGAGGGAGCCGATGCCCAAGATCCTGGTCATTGAGGACGAGAAGAACCTGCGCCTGCTCTACAAGCAGGATCTCGAGCGGGACGGATACCAGGTGGTGACCGCCGCCACGGCCCCCGAGGGGATCGCGATGGTCGAGGCCGAGCATCCGGACTTGGTCGTGATGGACATCCGCCTTCCGGGGATGGACGGTCTGGAGGCGATGTCGAAGGTCCTCGAGAAGCACCCGAGGATGCCGGTCGTGCTGAACTCCGCCTACTCGTCCTACCACGAAAACTTCATGAGCTGGGCGGCGGACGCGTACGTCGTGAAGTCCGCCGACACCGACGAGCTGCGCGCGCGCGTGCGCGAGCTTCTCCAAAGCCGATCGGAGGCCTGATGCCGCATCGGCGAAGGCTGGTCCTGGACGACGTCGTCGCGATCGTCATGGCGGGGGGACAGGGAGAGCGGCTCTACCCGCTCACGCGGGACCGGGGAAAGCCCGCGGTCCCGTTCGGGGGGATCTACAGGGTCGTCGACTTCACTCTGAGCAACTGCCTCAACTCCGGCCTCAGGAAGATCTACGTCCTGACGCAGTACAAGTCGGGGAGCCTCGAGCGCCACGTCCGGATCGGGTGGGGGCCGCTGTTCAATCACGAGCTGGGGGAGTTCATCCAGTGCGTGCCGCCGCAGCTGCGCGTGGGGCAGCGCTGGTACGAGGGGACCGCGGACGCCGTCTTCCACAACATCTACCTTCTCGAGCAGGACCGGCCGCGCTACGTGGTGGTGCTGTCCGGCGATCACGTCTACAAGATGGACTACGCCCGGCTCATCGAGTATCACGAATCGAAGAGCGCGCTCGTCACGGTGGGTGCCGTCGAGGTGCCCGTCGAGGAGGCCTCGGCGTTCGGCGTCCTCGCGGTGGACGAGGAATCGCGCATCACGGCTTTCCAAGAGAAGCCGAAGCACCCGTCGCCGATCCCGGGGCGCCCGGACACCGCCCTCGTCAACATGGGCGTCTACGTCTTCGAAACGGAGCCGCTCGTGCGCGCGCTCACGACCGATTCCCGGAAGGACTCCAAGCACGACTTCGGCCACGACATCCTGCCGTCGCTCGTCGACTCGCGGGGCCTGTTCGCGTACCCGTTCGTCGACGAGAACAAGAAAGAGTCGATGTACTGGCGCGACATCGGCACGCTCGACTCGTACTACGAGGCCAGCATGGACCTCGTGGCCGTCGATCCGACCTTCAACCTGTACGACAAGGACTGGCCGGTCCGGACCTTCGCCCGGCAGCTTCCGCCGGCGAAGACGGTCTTCGCCCAGGAAGAGCCGGGGGGCCGTCTCGGGATCGTGCTCGACTCGATGCTCTGCGGCGGCGTGATCGTTTCCGGCGGGCGGGTCGAGCGCTCGATCCTCGGCCCCGAGGTGCGCGTGAACTCGTACGCGAAGGTCGCCGACTGCGTGCTGATGGACGGCGTCGACGTCGGCCGCTACGCGCAGGTCAGCAAGGCGATCGTCGACAAGGGCGTGAAGATCCCGCCCCACTTTTTCGTGGGAGAGGATCCCGAGGACGACAAGCGCCGCTTCGCCGTCACCCCAGGCGGCGTCGTCGTGATCCCGCGCGACACCCGCCTCGATTAGGCTTTGCTACCATTGAAATCCCGCACCCAGCGACTCCCACGGGAGGTCTTCGCGTGTCCGCTCACGACGTCGTCATCATCGGATCGGGCCCTGCCGGCCTGACCGCCGCGCTCTACACCGCCCGCGCCAACCTGAAGCCGGTCGTCGTCGAGGGATTGCTAGCGGGCGGGCAGCTGATGCAGACGACCGAGGTCGAGAACTACCCCGGGTTCCCCGAGGGGATCATGGGCCCCGAGCTGATGGAGAAGTTCAAGGCCCAGGCGGCCCGGTTCGGGGCCAAGTTCATCGCCGGCGATGCCGCCTCGGTCGACTTCTCGAAGCGGCCGTTCACGATCGAGACCGACGAGGGAACCGTGACCGCGCGCGCCGTCATCGTCGCCACGGGAGCTTCGCCGAAGATTCTCGGCATCCCCGGCGAGAAGGAGTACGCCGGCCGGGGCGTGTCCTACTGCGCCACCTGCGACGGCTTCTTCTTCCGCAACCAGGAGATCGTCGTGGTCGGCGGCGGCGATACCGCGATGGAGGAAGCGAACTTCCTCACGCGCTTCGGCTCGCGCGTGACGGTCGTGCACCGCCGCGACGCCTTCCGCGCCTCGAAGATCATGGGCGACCGGCTGATCGCGAACCCCAAGGCGCGCGTCCTGTGGAATTCCGCCGTCAGCGAGGTGAAGGGCGACGGAGTGAAGGTCTCCTCGGTCGTGGTGAAGAACCTGAAGAACGGCGAGAGCCGCGAGGAGCCGTGCAACGGCTTCTTCGTCGCCATCGGCCACGAGCCGAACACGAGCCTGTTCAAGAGCGTCCTCCCGCTCAACGGCGAGGGGTACATCAAGCTCGAGGCCCACGGCTCGTTCACGAACATCGAGGGGGTTTTTGCCGCCGGCGACGTGCACGATCACGTCTACCGCCAGGCCGTCACCGCCGCCGGGGCGGGGTGCCGCGCGGCGATCGACTGCGAGCGGTGGCTGGCGGCGCAGCACTGAGCGGGAGTGGGGCCCTGGAGAATGAGCTCCGAGACGCGCGTTCGGATCGTCGTCTTCGGACTCGTGCAGGGGGTGGGCTTCCGCTACGCCGCGCGTGAGTTCGCCGCCGCGTGCGGTGTCTCGGGATGGGTTCGCAACCTTCCGGACGGGTCGGTCGAGATCGAGGCCCAGGGCTGTCCGTCGGACGTCGCGCGGATAGCGGCTTGGGCGAATCGGGGCCCTCGCGGCGGGGTGGTGGAGCGCGTGGTGGTCGATCCGCGTCCGCCGGATTCCGGCGAGACGGGGTTTACCATCCGGAGATAAGAACGCCCCCGGCGGTTCAACCCGTCCGCGTCGCCGCCACCACTCTTGGCAGCACGCGCGCACCCGCCGGAAGCCTGAAGATCGTCATCGCGACGGCCGCAGCGCTCGGCCGCTTCAGCAGCTCCCCGATCCAACCGGCGCGGCGCGTGACCGGAACGAAGGCGCGGCGCCAGGCGCGATCCCACGCGCGGGCGGCGGCGTTCGTCAGGCCGCCGCGCTCGATGGCCTGAAGCGCGAACGGGAGCGCATGCTCCGCGCCGCGGAGCGCGTTCGACATCCCTTCGCCGGCGAACGGGTCGATCGTTCCGGCGGCGTCGCCGAGAAACATCGCGCCGTGCGAGGCCGGCCGCCGCACGTTGAAACGGAGCGGACCGACGGTCTTCCATCCGTTGACGGGAACCGACGCACCGAGGCGCGCCGCGAACGCGGGGTTTCCGCGGAGACGATTCCGGAGCAGATCGTCCGGCGTGCCGCCTGCGGCCCTCAGCGCGCCGACGCGGACGATGAGCGCGAGGTTGAGGCGAACTCCCTCGACCGGGCCAAGTCCTGCGTAGCCACCGTCGAAAACGTAAAGCTCGACGCGCCGGTCGAGTCCGCTGGTGACGTCCGGCAGGTGCGCCTGGAGGCCGAACCACGAGTGCGGATCGGTACGCTGCGGATCGCCGATCCCGGGATGGAGCGCGCGCTGGAGCATCGAGCGGCGGCCGTCGGCCGCGATGACGAGCGTTGCGCGGTACTCCTCGTGGCCGCCTCGCGAGTCCACGGGCCGCGCGACGACGCCGCGGACGCGGCCATCCTCCACGATCGGCCGGGAGGCGTGGGTGGCGTCCCGAAGGTCGGCGCCCAAGCTCGAGGCCCACGTTGCGAGCGAGGCGTCGAGCATGGCGCGGGAAATGCCCAGCGCAGTGCGCCCGAACTGCGGGACGTCCGGAAACGGGCTCGTGGCCGTCCGGCCGCGGCCGTCGGCGATCAGGCAGCCGTCGATCGCCATGCCGCCACGATTCTTGAGGGAGTCGAGCAGCCCGATCCGGTTCAGGACCGCGCACCCTTCCGCCGACAGGAACTCGCCGCAGACCTTGTCGCGCGGAAACTGCTCGCGCTCGAGCACGACCACCTTCGCCCCGGCGCGCGCCGCCAACCCCGCGATCGTGGATCCGGCGGGGCCGGCGCCGAGAACGAGCAAGTCGGACTGCGTCATGAGTCGACCCGTCCGGGCGTCAGCTCGAGGAGGAGGCGGTAGGGGAAACGCCGGCGGACGGTCGTCGTGCTCGCGCCCGCTTCCTCTCCGGCGCAGCGCAGCTCCGTGTCGGTGAATCCCCGCAGCACCGACAGCGGCGCGTCGTGCACGAACATCGGATGGCGGCGGGTCAGACGTGAGGTCGCGGCGATGAACGCCCAGGGGACCCAGTGGCGCCGTAGGTCGTTCACCAGCACCGCGCGGCGAGAGATCTTCAGGAATTCAGCTAGGAAACGCACGATGGTCCGGTGGCCGAAGTGATGGAGAAACATCGACGCCACCACCAGGTCGAACGATCTCAGCTCGATCGGGAGAGCCGCCGCGTCGGCGCGCATGATCTCGATCTCGGGACGTCCGGCGACGCGCCGCCGGGCGTAGTCGATCGCGGCCGGATCCCGATCGACGCCGACGATGCGGACCTTGCGATTCAATCGGCGGGCTTCGTCCGCGAGCGCCGCGGGCAGGTCTCCGCCGCCGGTTCCGACGTCGAGAATCGTCAGCTCCGCGCCGGCGGGGGCGGACTCGAGGTACGGCCGCACCGCGTCACGAAGGATCGACGAGCCGCGCAGGAAGCGATTGACCGCGCGGATGTCGTCGAGCGCCCCCTCGACCTCGTGCCGCGGGTTGTCCGTCCGGTCCATCCACTCCGGGTCGTGCCGCCGGGCGGGGACGAGGACGGAGCCCATCACCGCGCTCAGGCCTCGTGGCGCCGGACGACCAGCGCCGCGTTCTTCGAGCCGAAGCCGATGCAGTTGCACAGGACCGTGTCGATGCGCTTCTCGCGTCCCTCGTTGGGGAGGACGTCGAGATCGCACTCGGGGTCGGCGATGTCGTTGTTGATCGTCGGCGGCAGGAACGAATCGCGCAACGCGAGGAGAGATGCCGCGAAGCTCGCAGCGCCACAGGCGCCCTGGGGATGGCCGATCATCGACTTCAGGCTCGAGGAGGGAATGTCCCGGGCGCGCGTGCCGAACACGCGCTTGACGGCGCGCGTCTCGATCCGGTCGTTCATCTGCGTCGAGGTGCCGTGGAGGGCGAGGTGGTCGATCTCGCCCGGGGAGATCCCGGCGTCCTCGAGCGCCAGGTCCATCGCGCGCGCGGGCTCGTCGCCGTTCTCGTCGAGGCGCACGCGGTGGAACGCCTCGCAGGTCGCGCCGTAGCCGAGGATCTCGCCGTAGATCGGGACCCCGCGGGCCATCGCCAGATCCCGCTCCTCGAGGACGAGCATCCAGCTTCCTTCCGCGAGAACGAAGCCGTCGCGATCCTTCGAGAAGGGGCGCGAGGCCCGTTCCGGCTCGTCGTTCCACGCGGTCGACATGATCCTCAGCAGGCAGAAGCCCGTCACGATTCCCGGGCCGATCGGCGAGTCGGAGCCGCCGACGAGCGCCCGGTCGATGCGTCCGTATCGGATCAGCGACATCGCGTGGCCGATCGCGTCGGTCGACGACGTGCACCCCGTCGAGATCACGTGCGAGGGTCCGCGCAGGGCGAACTTCATCGACAGCTCGCTCGAGAGGGAGCCCGGCGTCGACGAGGGGATCGTGTAGAGGCTGACGCCTTTCGGGTCCTCGAGGTAGTACTGGCGAAACTGCTTCTCGATGAACTCGAGTCCCGCGCCGCCCGAGCCGATCACGACGGCGAAGCGCCGGCGCTCCTCCAGGGGAAGGGAAGGCGGGGTCAGGCCTGCGTCGGAGGCGGCCTCGATCGAGGCCGAAAGCGCCAGCGGCACGACGCGCGGCACGTGCTTGAGATCGTTCGCCGACATCACGCTCGCCGCGTCGAACCCCTCGACGATTCCCGCGATGCGCGTCGGAAGGCTCGCCACGTCGAAGGCCGTGATCGGCTTCACGCCGCTTCGCCCGCGCCGGGTCGCGGCCCAGAACGCCTCGCGTCCCACGCCGTTTGGCGAGACGGCACCGATTCCCGTGACGACGACGCGGCGCCCCTGCGCGGGGCGATGGGACGCAACGGGCATCGGGTCTCCTCGAGGGACCTACGGGGACTCAGGATACCCGCGGCGGTTTCCCCCCGCAGCCTGCCGGTGGAACGGTTCCCGCCTACTTCTTGAAGTAGTCCGCGTTCTTCTGCGTGTAGCTCTTCCACTTCTCCGGGACGGCGTCGCCCTCGAAGATCGCCTCCACGGGGCAGGCGGGCTCGCACGCGCCGCAGTCGATGCACTCCACCGGGTTGATGTAGAGCATCTCGGCGGACTCGAACGTCTCGTCCTTCTTGGTCGGATGGATGCAGTCGACGGGGCAGACGTCGACGCAGGCGGTGTCCTTCGTGCCGATGCAGGGTTCCGTGATCACGAACGTCATCGGGGTCTCCCTCTTTCTAGGACGACTTTCGACCTTGCCTTGCGACCGCCTCGGCGGCTTTCTGGACCGCCTCCGGGTCGCCCAGATAGTAATGCCGGATCGGCTTCAGGCCCGTATCCAGCTCGTAAACCAGGGGAATCCCCGTCGGAATGTTGAGCTCGACGACCGCCTCGTCGCTCATCCCGTCCAGGTACTTCACCAGCGCCCGGAGCGAGTTCCCGTGCGCCGCGACCAGAACGCGCTTCCCGCTCTTGACGGCCGGCGCGATCGTCGCATGCCAGGCCGGCAGGAAGCGCTTCACCGTGTCGGCGAGCGACTCGGTCTTCGGCAGCTCCTCCGGAGAGAGCGCCGCGTAACGCGGATCGTGTCCCGGGAACCGGGCATCGGACGGCTCGAGCGCCGGCGGCGGGATCGCGTAGCTGCGCCGCCAGGTCTTGACCTGAGCCTCGCCGAACTTCTCCGCGGTCTCCGCCTTGTTGAGACCCTGCAGCGCTCCGTAGTGACGCTCGTTGAGCCGCCAGTCCCGGTGGACCGGGATCCACATGAGGTCCATCCCGTCCTGCACGATCCAAAGCGTCCGGATCGCACGTTTCAGGACCGACGTGTACGCCACGTCGAACGTGTATCCGCGCTCCGCGAGGAGCGTCGCCGCCGAGCGTGCCTCCTCGTGCCCCTGCGGCGTCAGGTCGACGTCGGTCCACCCCGTGAACCGGTTCTCGAGGTTCCAGGTGCTCTGGCCGTGTCTCAAGAGAACGAGGGTGTGCATGGAAAGGGCATTCTAGCGCCGGCCGCTGTCTCCCGTACAATGCGCGCCGATGGTCGATCGGGACACGGCCCTCGCCGCGTTCCTCCGGGCGTTCGGAGAGGCGCGTTACTTCGAGGCGCACGAGATCCTGGAGGAGTTCTGGGTGACGTACCAGGGTCCCGACCGCGACTTCTACAAGGGCCTGATCCAGTCCGCCGTCGCCCTGCACCACGCCGCTCATGCCAACCCCGAGGGAGCGCGCGGGGTCGCGACCCGCGCCCGTCGCCATCTCGCCCCGTACGCGGCCGGCCACGCCGGCGTCGACGTCGAGGACGTGCTCGATCGCCTCGCGCAGGCCGTGCCGTGAGCAAGCTCTCCGCGCAGCAGCGGCGGCTGTCCGCCCTCCTCCGCCGCGAGACCGAGCTGTGGGAGCTCGGATTGCAGCACGTCGCCGGCGTCGACGAGGTCGGGGTCGGACCTCTCGCCGGGCCGCTCGTGGCGGCGGCGGTGGTCTTCCCGGCGGGAGTCGGCATCCTGGGGGTCGACGACTCGAAGAAGCTGACCCCCGGCCGCCGCGAGGAGCTGACGGAGGCGATCCAGGCCAGTGCCCGCGCGATCGGCGTCGCCGTCGTCGACCCGGAGGAGATCGACCGCCTCAACGTCTACCGGGCGACCCTCGCCGCGATGGCCCGTGCGCTCGACCGGCTGCAGGTGGCGCCCGAGCGCGTTCTCGTCGACGCGCGCAGAATTCCCGGCTGCGATCTCCCGCAGGAGCCGATCGTGAAGGGGGATTCGAAATGCCATGTCATCGCCGCCGCCTCGATCGTCGCCAAGACGACGCGGGACGCGCTGATGCGGCGGTACGAGGACCAGTATCCCGGGTACGGGTTCGCCGAGCACAAGGGATACTCGACCGAATCGCACCGGGAGGCGATCCGCCGCCTCGGCCCCTGTCCGATTCACCGGCGCTCGTTCACGCTCCTTCCGCCTCCGACCTTCTGGGATCCGTGACCGCTCGCGGAACCCCCAACGAAACGCGGGTCCGGGACGTTTGAGGGTGTGATGGAACAGGCGCTCACGCTCGAGGGCCGCCGCACCGTGAAGTCGAACGACACCACGTGGACTGAGGCGGTGGGACAGATCTTCGACGAGCACCACGCGAGGCTCTACCGACTCGCGCTGAGGCTCACGTGGGGCGCCGACGAGGCGCGGGACTTGGTGCAGGAAACGTTCCTACGAGCGATCGAGCACGGCCGGATGCCCGACGATGCCAACGCGACCGAGCGATGGCTCGTCCGGATCCTCGTCAACCTCTGCCGCGACCGCGCGCGCAAATCGGCGGTGCGGCGCGAGCACGCCTCGGTGGTCGCGCGAGATCCGGAGCCGGCGCGCGGCGGGGCCGAGATCGACGTCGCCGTCCGCGACGCGCTGCGCGCCCTTCCGGTCCGCCAGCGCGCGATCGTCATCCTGCACGAGATCGAAGGGTATTCGCTCGAGGAGGTCGGAGCGCTCCTCGGGATCGCGGGCGTGACGGCGCGATGGCACCTTCACGTCGCCCGGAAGTCGCTCCGGGAGGTGTTGGGCGCATGAGCGACAACGACGCCGTTCGCAGGAGGCTGCGCGACGCCGATCCCGCGGCCCGGGCGGAGCTTCCGTCCGAGGAGCGCATCGCGATGCGGCGCGCGGTCGTCGGCGCGGCCGCGGAGCGCACGCCGCGACAAGCCGGCCGAGCGTGGATTCTTTTCGGCGCGACCGCGTGTGCTGCGGCTCTGGTCATCGGGATCGCATGGAAGACCTCGGGCACGCGCCGCGAGCCGGTCGCGCCACGTTCGGTGGCGCAGGTCCTGGTGGCATCACCCCCCGAGGTCGCCTCGACCGCGAGCGCGCCGTCGCCATCTCCTCGCGCTGCGGTCGCCGTACGCCACGGCGTCCGCCCGATCGTCCCCGTTCCGGCCGCACGCGCCGAAGGGACGACGCGGATCCAATTCGTCGCTCCGGAAGGAACACGGGTCTTCTGGTTCCCGAATTCTCCCAACGCTTCGGAGGTGGGATCGTGATCGTACTTCGACGCCTCGTTATCGCCTCGTGCCTCGTCGCGTCGCTCGTTTCAGCGGGCGCCGCCCGCGCCGCGTACAACGCAACACTTCCCGTCCGGCACCTCAGCCCTGAGGATGCGATGCAGGCGTTGTTTGTCCGCATTGCTGGGCTCGGGGACGCCTGCACGTTAGAGCCGCACGGATCTGCGGACCCCGTGACGTCGGGATTTCGCGGGACCATCCACTTCGCGTGCAAAGCAGACGAGCTCTCCTCGAAGATCAAGGATGCGCTGGCCGCGATCGACGTCGCTCCTCCCAGCCAGAAATTCCACGTCGTCGTCCTGGCAGCCTCGCGCAAGGAGGGATCGACTCCCGATCTTCCGCCAGGCGAGGCGAAAGCGCTCGCCGACTTCAAGAAGGTCATGACCTACAAGAGCTTCACGTTCGAGGCGGAGACAATGATCGCATCGGACAAGAACGTGATGACGCAGCTCAACGACACCTATAACCTCGATTTCACGGTCTTCAAGCCGGCGGGAAGCGACGTCATCGACGTCAAGTTCCAACTGACGTCCCTCACGCCGCTGCCGGCGTCCAACGGCGGCCAACAGTTCCGCGTCTACATCAACACGTCGTTCTCGATCAAGGTAGGCGAGACGATCGTCCTGGGCTCGTCGACCTCCGATCAGGCGGCGCGCGTGGTGCTGGTGACGGCGGTTCCGTAACGATTCTCGACGCCCCAAGGCACCTTCTCTATAATCCTCCGCCGCTCCGGGAGTCGATCACGGAACGCGGAGGGCCGTCCGTGAAGATCCACGAATTCCAGGCCAAGGCGGTGCTCAAGGGGTTCGGCGTTCCGGTCCCGGAAGGGGGCCCGGCGGGGACGTCCGACGAGGCCGCTGCCGTCGCCAAGCGTCTCGGCACGCCGAAGGTCGTCGTCAAGTCGCAGATCCACGCGGGCGGTCGCGGCAAAGGCCGCTTCCGCGGGACCGATCTCGGCGGCGTCGTCGTGACCGACGCGGCGGCGGCGGGCGACGTTGCGAAGAAGATGCTCGGCAACGTCCTCGTCACGAAGCAGACGGGCGAGGAAGGGCGCACCGTCCGGCGCGTCCTGATCGAAGAAGGCATGCAGATCGTCGCCGAGTACTACCTGGCGCTGCTCATCGACCGGTCGGTGCAGACGCCGATCTTCATCGCGAGCGGCGAGGGGGGCACCGAGATCGAGGAGGTCGCGGCGAAGCGGCCGGAGGCGATTCTCAAGCTCGCGGTCAGTCCGATCACGGGATACCAGCCGTGGATCGGGCGCAAGCTCGGGTTCGGCCTCGGCCTTCCCGCCGAGCAGATCTCGCCGTTCACCAAGCTCTGCGGCGCGCTTCACGCGGCTTTCCTCGGCACCGACGCCTCGATGATCGAAATCAATCCGCTGATCCGAACCGGCGACGGCCGGGTCTTGGCTCTCGATGCCAAGGTCAGCTTCGACGACAACGCGCTCTACCGGCACCCCGACCTTCGCGAGCTTCGCGACCTGACGGAGGAGGACCCGCTCGAGGTCGAGGCGTCGAAGTTCGGCCTCAACTACATCAAGCTCGACGGGAACATCGCCTGCATGGTGAATGGCGCGGGGCTCGCCATGGGGACGATGGACATCATCAAGCACCACGGCGGGGCTCCCGCGAACTTCCTCGATGTCGGCGGCGGCGCCACCAAGGAGATGGTGACGAACGCGTTCCGGATCCTGCTCGCGGATGAGCACGTGAAGGCGATTCTCATCAACATCTTCGGCGGGATCATGCGCTGCGACGTCGTCGCGGAGGGCGTCGTCGCCGCGGCGAGGGAAATCGGGGTCAAGGTCCCGATCGTCGTCCGCCTCGAGGGGACGAACGTCGAGCAAGGCCGCGAGATCCTCAAGAAGTCGGGCCTCTCGTTCCGCGTGGCCGACGGCATGCGCGATGCCGCGGAGCAGGTTGTCGCCGCGGCGGCGGGGAGGATGTGATGGCCGTCCTCGTCGGAAAGGACACGCGGCTCCTCGTGCAGGGATTGACCGGGCGCGAGGGGGCGTTCCACACGAAGCAGTCAGCCGAGTACGGCACGAAAGTCGTCGCCGGCGTCACGCCCGGAAAGGGCGGTCAGACCCACGAGGGGATCCCGGTGTTCGACACGGTCGCCTCCGCGGTCGAGGCGACCGGCGCGAACGCAAGCGTGATCTTCGTCCCGCCGCCATTCGCGGCGGATGCGATCCTCGAAGCGGCCACCGCGGGCGTCCCGCTGATCGTCTGCATCACAGAGGGGATCCCCGTCCTCGACATGGTGCGCGTCATGGCCGAGCTGCGCGCCCGCCCCGGCGTTCGCCTGATCGGCCCGAACTGCCCCGGGATCATCACGCCCGGGGCGTGCAAGATCGGCATCATGCCGGGACGCATCCACAAGCCCGGGCGCGTCGGGGTCGTGTCGCGCTCGGGGACGCTGACCTACGAGGCCGTCGACCAGCTCACTCGCCTTTCGATCGGGCAGTCGACCTGCATCGGCATAGGCGGCGATCCGGTGAACGGAACGAACTTCATCGACTGCCTGAGTCTCTTCCAGGCCGATCCCGACACCGACGCGATCGTCATGATCGGCGAGATCGGCGGGACCGCCGAGGAAGAGGCGGCGGAGTTCGTCAAGCGAAACGTCAAGAAGCCGGTCGTCTCGTTCGTCGCCGGGCGCACCGCGCCTCCGGGGCGGCGTATGGGGCACGCGGGGGCCATCGTCTCCGGCGGGAAGGGGACGGCAGTCGAGAAGATGAAAGCGCTCTCCGAGGCGGGCATCCACGTAGTGGACACCCCGGCCGCGATCGGGGAGACCGTCAGGAGCGCGCTGGCCCGGTAGCCCGCACGCCCCCGGAAAGGATCCCATGCTCCAGAGGACGCTCGCGATCGTGAAGCCGGACGGCGTCGAGAAGCGCGTCGCCGGTACCGTCATCGCCCGTATCGAGAAAGAGGGCTTCCGCATCGCCGCGATGCGAACGCACCATCTGACCCGCGCCGAGGCCGAGGGGTTCTACGCGGTCCACCGCGAGCGCCCGTTCTTCAAGGACCTCGTCGCGTTCATGACCTCGGGGCCGGTGGTCCTGATGTGCCTCGAGCGGGAGGACGCGATCGCCCGCTGGCGCGAGGTGATGGGGGCGACCGACCCCGCGAAGGCCGCCGAGGGGACGATCCGGAAGCAGCTCGCGACCAACATCGAGAAGAACACCGTCCACGGCTCCGACGCGCCGGAAACGGCCGCTTTCGAGCTCGGCTGGTTCTTCCGCGGGAGCGAAGTGAGCTAGGCTCGACCTGTGAACGAGCTGCGCCGCCTCTTCGGCTACATGCGCCCCTACCTCGGGCGCCTGATCGCGGCTACGATCCTTCTCAGCCTCGCGGCGGTTCTCTTCACCGGCGTCATCGGCACGCTGCAGCCCCTCGTCGACGACGTGTTCAGCTTCGGAGCCGCGGCGCCGTCCTCCCATCCCCCGCCGGTTGCGAAGCGCCCTAGCTTCGACATCGTCGCGAAGTTCCGCCAGGCGATCCCCACGGAGAGAGTCCACGCCTGGGCGAAGGACCGCGCCTACGTCGAGGTCCCGATCCTCCTCGTCGTGATCTTCTTCTTTCGTTCCGTATTCCTGTACTTCGGCCAGTACCTGGTCATGAAGACGGGAACAGCGGTGATCCGCGACATCCGCGCCGACCTTCACGAGGCGATCTCTTACCAGTCTCTTCGGTTCTTCCAGGCGAACCCGACCGGGACGATTCTCTCGCGGATCCTCGCGGACATCGCGCGACTTCAGAAGATCTCGACCGACGTCCTCGCCGATTTCATCAGGGTCGGAGCGTCGATCCCGTTCGTGCTCGCCCTGGCGCTCTTCCAGGACTGGAAGCTCACGCTCGTCGCGATGGTTGCGCTGCCGCTCCTCGCGTACCCGATGGTCAAGCTCTCGAAGCGCCTTCGGAAGGCCTCGACGCGCTCCCAGGAGCACCAGGCCGAAACCGCGAGCCTCCTCGCCGAGACGATCGCCGGGAACAAGGTCGTCCAGGGATTCTCGATGGAGAAGTTCGAGATCCGGCGCTTCCGCGAGGCGCTCGACCGGATGCTCAAGGCTGATCTCAAGGCCGCGCGCGCGATGGCGCTCGCCCCGGCGATCATGGAGCTTTTCGGCGCGGTTGCGGTCGCGCTGCTGTTCGCGTACGCCGGCCGGCAGATCGCAAAGTCACGCATCACGGGAGGCGATGTCACCCTCATCCTCGCGAGCCTCGGCTATCTCTTCATGTCGCTGCGCCGCATGAATACGATCAACACGGAGGTCCAGCAGGCGATCGCCGCCGCGCGCCGCGTCTTCGGGATGATGGACCGCGAGCGGGAGATCAAGGATGCCCCCGACGCGGTCGTGCTCCCGCCGTTTTCGCGGGAGATCCGGTTCGAGCACATCGAGTTCGCGTACGACGCCGACGACAGGGTCCTCGACGGGATCGACTTCACGATCCGCCCCGGCGAGACGATCGCCCTGATCGGATCCTCGGGCTCCGGAAAGACGACCGCCGCGAACCTCGTTCCGCGCTTCTACGACCCGACGCGCGGTGCCGTGCGGATCGACGGCCACGACATCCGGAAGGTCACGCTCGCCTCGCTGCGCGGGCAGATCGGTCTCGTGACGCAGGAGACCGTGCTGTTCAACGACACGGTACGGAACAACATCGCCTACGGACGGGCCGACGTGCCGCTCGAGCGGATCATCGCCGCCGCGCGGGCCGCGCATGCGCACGAGTTCGTCGAGAATCTGCCCGAGGGGTACGACACCGTCCTCGGCGAGCGGGGCGCGCGGTTGTCGGTGGGGCAGCGCCAGCGGATCACGATCGCCCGCGCGCTCCTGCAGGATCCGCCGATCCTCATCCTCGACGAAGCGACCTCCGCGCTCGACGCCGAGTCCGAGCGGCTCGTGCAGGACGCGCTCGACGTGCTGATGAAGAACCGGACGTCGATCGTGATCGCGCACCGCCTCGCGACCGTCCGCCGCGCCGACCGCATCCTCGTGATGGAGGGGGGCCGGATCGTCGAGGAAGGGACCCACGGGGATCTCCTCGCGAGGGACGGGATCTACTCACGCCTCCATGCTCTTCAGGTCCAGGGCTCGCCCGCGTGACGACCGCGGTCGATCCCACGGATCGGTCGCACGTCCGCCGAGATCTCCTGCTCCTGAGCATTGCTTGTGCCGCATTTTTCCTCGTGCGTCTGGGCGCCAGGGACCTGTGGAACCCGAACGAGCCGATATACGGCGAGGCCGTGCGCGAGATGGCCGAGGCGAAGACCTGGCTCGTGCCGCAGGTCAACGGCCTCGATTTCGGCGAGAAGCCCATCCTCTATTTCTGGATGGCGCTGGTCTCGGTCAAGTTGCTCGGCGGCGTCAGCGAATTCTCGCTGCGGCTCCCGTCGGTCTTCGGCGGAATCGCCGTCGTGCTCGGCGCGTACCTCCTCGCCCTTCCCTACGCCGGCCGCGTTCGCGCCCTCGCGGGTGCCGTGGCCCTCGCGACCACGTACGCGATCTGGTGGCTCGCCCGCGCGGTCGCGATGGACATCCTGCTCACCGCCGCCACGGTCTGGGCGGTCTACGGGGTCACGCGCGTGCTCGACTCGGACGATCCTCCGTGGAAGGGGTGGTTGATCGCGGGCGTGGCGGCCGGTGTGGGATTCAACGCGAAGGGCCCGATCGGATGGATCTGCCCGGGCCTCGCGGTGTTCACCTACGCGATCGCGACGCGGCGCGTGGCGCGGCTGTTCGGCAAGGAGATGCTCCTCGGGTGGGTCGCGTGCTTCGCGGTCGCCGCCCCGTGGTACGTCGCCCTCGCCGCGACCGGGCGCACGGACATCCTCCACGAGGTGCTGATCCGTCAGAACTTCCAGCGGTACACCGACCCCTGGGACCACGTGGAGCCGTTCTGGTTCTACGTTCCGTACTACTTCATCGAGATGGCGCCCTGGTCGTTCTTCAGCCTGCTCGCGTGGCGTCTGCCGGACCGGACCGAGCGCGACCGCAAGCTCTCGATCCTCGCGCTGTGCTGGATCGTCTCGATCCTCGTGTTCTTCTCGGCGTCGAAGAGCAAGCGCGACCCGTACATCACGCCGGCCGCCCCTGCCGTCGTGTTCCTCGCGGTCGAGGTGCTCGAGCGGTACGTCCGCGGGACCCTCTCCCGTGCGCGGCGGCTCGGCGTGCTCGCGATCGTGGGGGCGTTCGCCGCCCTGTTCGTCGCGGGGGGCGCGTGGGCGCTCACCAATCTGGCCACGCGGTTTCCCGAGACCGCCGTCGAGGCGCGCTGGCTCGGTGCGTTCTGCATCCTCACCGGCTTGGCCCTCGGAGGGACCCTCCTCGCGCGCAAGTCGGGCTGGGGTGTGCCGACGGCCGTTGCCGCGGCGGCCGCTGCTCTCTACTTGACCGCAGGCGTGTACGTGCTTCCCGCCGTCGACACCTACAAGTCGGCGAAGCCGCTCTGCGAATCCGTCACGCAGCTGCTGCGGCCGGGGGATCGGATCGCCTCGTACGAATTCTGGCGCTGGCGGTCCCAGTACCGGTACTACCTGGAGCGCCCGATCGAAGCGCTCTACGGCAACGAGGCGCTGCGGGCGGCCTGGGACGGACCGGACCGCGTCGTCCTCTTCGTCGAGGAGATCGGTCTCGACGACGCCCGCCACGTGATCGGAGACCGGAAGCCCGCCCTCATCCGCAGCGTGGGGTCGATGCCCACGTACGTCTTCATCAACCGCTGATCGGCGCCGACGGCACGTGCGGCACCTGCGGCGGCGGCAGCTCCGGCCTCGGCGGCATCCGGTGCGACTTCCAGAGCAGGAAATAGGTCACCGCGACGATGCCCACGACCATCCACACCTCGCGGTTCCGGAGCATCCGGTCGGAGGACCAGCCGAGGTTCGAGGCGTTCGCGTACGGCTTGAGGGTCGGGAACAGCGCGGGCACGGCCCGGAAGTAACGGTCGTAGGCCTCTCCGTGCATCTCGCGCAGCCGCGCGGGCTCGATCCGCTCCTTCCGCGGCAGGTAGTACCCGAAGAAGATCACGAGGCCGACGACGAGGCAGACCCAGTTCGCGTAGTAGGGGAGGCGGCACATGACGCACAGACCGGTCAGGATGAGCAGCCGCCCCAGGTAGAGCGGATTTCGCGTGTAGCGGTACGGGCCCGAGGTGATCAGCTCCGTGGTCTTCAGGAGGTGGCCCGCCGCCCAGAACCGGATGATCTCGCCGATCGCGGCGACCACGAATCCGACCGCGACTTCCGCCGGTCGCGGCCTTGCGAGGAACACGAGGGCCACGATGAACGCGAACGTGGCGATCAGCCGGAGAATTCCGAGCCATCGCCCCAGGGTTTGCTCGCTCACCGGCCGTCCTCCGAGCCATTTGCCGTCCCGTGAGCGCCGGAGGATAGCGCATCCCGGCGGGAGCGGGCGATCTCCAGGTTCGTCCGGGCGCGGGGAAAGTCGGGGCGCAGGGCCAGCGCCCGCGTCAGCTCCGCGATTCCCTCGTCGAGACGCCCCGCGCGGGCGAGGAGGCTGCCGGCGTCGCACGCCGCCTCGGGATCGTCGGGAGCGAGCCGCGCCGCGGCCAAGGCCTGCGGGAGCGCCGCGTCGAAGCGACCCAGACGAACCAGAGTTCGCGCGAGATGCGAGCGGACTCCCGCGTCATCCGGTGCCCGGCCGGCCGCTTCCGCGAGCGCGTCCGCGGCCTCGGCGTCGCGGCCGAGGATCTCGAGCGCGTAGCCGAGGTTGGCACGGGCGCCCGCGTGATCCGGCCTGAGCGCCAGAACCGCGCGGAATTCCTCGACGGCCTCCGCGGCCTCTCCGCGCCGCGCGAGGAGGATGCCGAGATCGTTGTGCGCGATCCACGCCTGCGGGTTCTTCCGGAGCGTGTCGCGCCAGAGCGTCTCCTCATCGCGGAAGGCCCGGCACCGCGCCTGCGCAAGGGTGGCGAGGACGGCGACGGCGACGACCGCGGTACCGACGGCCGGGCGTCGGGCGGGCACGCTCGCTCCGGCCGCGGCGATCAAGGCGAGCAGCGGAAGCGAACCGAGGTAGACGAAGTGGTCGGCGACGAACGAGAAGCGCATCGGGTACACGTCGAAGAACCCCGACGCCGGAGCCAGCAGGGTCACGAACGCCCCGAGGGCGAGGAGCATTCCCGGCCGGGAGCGCCTGGCCGCGAGCGCCGCGGCGCCGGCGACGGCGAGCCCCGCGGCGAGCCAGATCCAAGCCGCCGGACGCGCGGCGTCGATCGCCCAGCGCGGGTACACGAACGTCAGCCGCGACGGCCACGCCAGCTTGCCCGCGTAGAACCACGGAACACGGCCGGCGAGCACGACGCGGTCCCAGAATCGCAAGGACCAGTCGGCTCCCTCGGCGTGGAGCTGGGTCACCTCGAGGTTCCGTGTGACCGTCCCGAGCGCGGCACCGATCGCGAGCATGGTGAGGAGCCACGTCGCCTCGCGGCGGGCGATGCGGCCGCGCTTCCACCAGACGATTCCCGCGAGCACGATCGGCACCGGGGCCACGACCGTCTTCGCGAGGAGGGCGGCGACGTGGAGCGCTCCCGCGAGGATCGCTGGACGCGGGGATCGCACGTCGCGCAGCGCCCAGCGGAGGAAGACGTGAGCGCCGCCCAGGGCAAGGGCCGCCGAGAGCGTGTTCTTCCTCTCGGTGATCCAGGCGACCGACTCGACGTGGACCGGATGGACGGCGAACAGGCAGGCCGCGAGGAGCGCACCCGGGACGTCGAGGAGCGCGAGCAATCGCCAGAAGAGGATCGCGGAGACCGCATGGAGCAGGACGTTGTCCACGTGGTAGCCGAGGGGTGCCAAGCCCCACAGGTGGTACTCGATCCAGAACGTCGTGTGGGTCAGCGGGTAGTACTGCGGCGTGGCGTCGAGAGTCGTCCAGACGGCGATCAGGCCGGAAACGTCGCGCAGCGCCGGGTTGTCACGGACGTGCGCGCCGTCGTCCCACACGTACGCCGCGTGCGCGACCGGCAGGTAGGCGGCGATCGTCAGCGCGGCAAGAAGTGCTCCGCCCCGCAGGAGCCCCGGCCTCACGCGCCCTTCCCGCGGAGGCGGTCCCAGATCGACTTGACCCGGCGCCCCGCGTTGTAGCGCCGCACGACGGACGGGTCGAGCGCCGCGAGGGCTTCCTCCTCCGTCCTTCCGGAAAACCGCGCGCGCAGGCGCGCCAGGTTCAGCCGGTCGTGCTCCATCAGCCGGACGGCGAGCGCACGGCGCCAGGGGAGGGCGCGCGACGGGGCCACGACCGCGGTCGCGAGGTCCACGACGAAGACGCGGCCGTCGGTGCCCACGAGCACGTCGCGATGATGGATGTCGCCGAGAGCGACCCCGCGCGCGTGGAGCGCGCCGACGATCGCCTCGAGCGAGTCGAACACCTCCGGCGGGACGATCCGGCCGAGGAAGCTCGCGAGCGGCTCCGCCTCGACCCAGGCCGTGGCCAGCGCGAACGCGTCGATGCGTCCCATGAACGCGGGGATGCCCGGGATGCCCGTGGCGGCCTCCATGGCACGGCACTCGCGCCGGACGAGGAAGCGCCCGACGGTGTTCCGGGCCCAGAACGGCCGCCGACGATAGTCCTTCACCGCGACGAGACGCCCGTCCACCCGAACGACCCGGACGTCCGCCTTGGACACGTTCCGTCCGGCGATGACCCGGACGGTGGCCGCGGACTCCACCGCGGCGCGGTCGAGCCTCGGCTCGCCGGGGGCTGTGCTAAGATCCGCGCCGTCGCTGCGCACCGTAAACCTTTACGCCTCTTGGAATTAACCGACTTGCCGGCATCCGCGCCCACCATACCAGAGCGCTGCCTGAGCCGTGAAGATCTCGACCGTCTGCCGCACGAGACCATCGTCGCCGGGCGCGGCGGCAAGGCCGACGTCTCCGTGGTGCGGACGGCGTCCGGCGAGGTCGTGGTGAAGGACTTCTCGCGGCGCGGATTCTGGGGGCGCGTCGCGGGACGCGTGCAGATCCGCCGCGAGTCCCGGGCCTACCGCTGGCTCGCCGGCGCCCCCGGCGTCCCGCGCTTCCTCGGCCGGATCGATCCCTGGGCGCTGGCCCTGGAGCGACTCCCGGCGCGGCAGCTCCTGCACGTGCCGCTCTCCCCGCAAGACGGACCCCGCCTCCTCGCGAAGCTCAGGTCGATCCTCGACGGGATTCACGCGCGCGGGGTCGTGCACAACGATCTGCGCGGCCGCGAAAACCTCCTCCTGCTCGAGAACGGCGAGCTGGCGGTGATCGACTTCGCGGGTGCGCTTCGCCTGGCCCCCGGCGGAATTGCGCACCGCCTCCTCTTCGGCGCCCTGCGGACGACCGACGAGGCGGCGTTCCTGAAATGGAAGGGGATCCTCGCCCCCGGAACGTACGACCCGTCCGAGATCGCGTTTCTCGAGCGGTTCGAGCGGCGGCGGGCGCTCTGGCCGTTCAACCCCAAGCGCCGGAGGACGCCCGAGGGGCCGTCGTGAGCGACGCCGGCACGCGGCCCGACGTCTCGATCGTCGCCCCCGTCTTCAACGAGGTCGAGAACCTGACTCCCTTGGTCGACGAGCTGCTCCGGACGCTCCGGCCGCTCCGTCGCCCGTTCGAGATCGTGCTCGTGGACGA
>DATKHQ010000045.1:0-2196 GCA_035510175.1 Candidatus Sulfotelmatobacter sp.
CGCGTCCGGCCGTGGGGTGTCGACGTGAACACCGGGACGAAGGGCGCCGACGGGAAGAAGTCGGAGGAACGGATGCGCTCCTTCGTCGTCGCGGTGCGGTCGGCGTCCTAGGGAATCTCGTAGATCAGGATCGAGTCGCCCACGCGATCGACCGGCGTCAGCCGGGTTCTCACACGGTCCATCCAGAAGGCGGGGAGAGCGTCCTCGATCGCCCGCCGCTGCGCCTCCGACACCGCCCCGCGCTCGACGAACCAGCTCGCGGCATGGGGCGTGGGACGATCGCTCGCGCGCGCCTCGTCGCAGACGTGCAGGTACTCGGTCACCACGGGACGGCTCACCCAGCCGCGCTTCACCGCCTCCCGGACGAACCCGCGCTCCCGGTCGAGATACACGCCCTGCAACAGCGTGACGCTCGCGGCGAGGTACGAGCCCGAGGCCGGTGGCGCGGCCGGGATGTCGGTCGCCGTGTCCAGGAACAGCGCGACCTTCCGGAACCTGACCCCGTACGCCCCCGGGTCTGCGGTGCCGAAGTACGCGAGGCCGACCTCGTCGACGCCGTGCGCCCGCATCCATGCGCCCAGCCGTCCCAGGTCCTGTCCCCAGTCGATGTTGGAGTCGACGAGGTGGCGCCATCCGCCGCGCGGTCCGCCGGCGAGGACGTTGAAATAGGACAGGTAGGCCGGCGTCGCCGAGGCGAACGACACGACGCATCCGGCGACGAGGCCGAGTGCGAGCCACGCCCTCCGGCCCCGCTCCGTGAGCCACACCGCGGCCGGGGCCGCCGCGACGCAGAGCAGCGGATAGAGGGGGGCGATGTGACGATGGCCGATGTTGAACCGGCTGAGAATTGCCGCGGTGGAGTACGCCAGCGCGGGGAGGGCGACGAACCAGCCGTCGAGGCCGCGCCCGCGCGACCGCAGCGCCGCGGCCGCGATCGCCCATACCACGAGCAGGATGAACGCGGGCGGCGTCTTGAACAGGAACGCTTCGGGGAAGTAGCGGTACCACCCGCGGATCGACTCCTCGCCGTCGAGGAAGCAGACCCGGTCGCTCGCCCACGCTTTCGCGTAGGCGAACCCGTACAGGTAAGCCTCCGGAAACAGGTGATGCGTCGCGGCGAAGCGCACGGACGCCGGGATCCCGGGGTCGTTCTTCTCGAGGGCCGACCACTCGAGCAGGTACCCGGGGTCGGTCGAGGCCGCGTAGCGAAAGCCGTAGCCGGCCCAGACCGACAGGTATGCGGTCCCGGCGACGAGCGCGATCGCCCCCGCGGCGCGCCTGGCCGGGACACGCCCGGCCGCCACCGCCGCGACCACGAGAACGACCACGATGGGCGCGAGTAGCGCCCCGTTGAACTTGATGAGCAGCGCGGCGCCGAGGGCCGCGCCCGTGAGCAGAGCGCGCGGCCACGTCGGCTTCCGGGTCCACCGCCAGTGCGCCCAGATCGTCGCGACGATGCCCAGCCCCTCGGGGAGGTCGGTCGCCACGAGCCGGGCGTGCGCGAGGATCGTCGGGCACGTGACCGCGAGGGCCAGGGCCAGGAGACCGGCGTCCGCCCCGCGCATCTCCCGCGTCCAGCCGTAGACCAGCAGGCACAAGACGGCCCCGAGCGCGATCATGGCGCACCGCGCCGGGAAGATCCGAGCCGCCGGGTCTCGGCGGATCGCCGAGTTCCGCGAGCCGAAGAGAAGCTCGAATCCGAAGATCCATTCGCTCGCCCCCGTCCGCGCTCCCCCGCTTCCTCCGGACGGCTCGCCGCGCCAGACCTCCGACGCGTAGTCCCCTCCGCCGCGCCCCAGGGCCACCACGGGGGCGGCGGCGATCATCTTCACGAGGGGTGGATGCTCGGGGTTCAGGCGGAAATCGCCTCGCTCGAGCGCGCTGACGCCCGCACCCAGATGAGGCGTCTCGTCGAACGTGACCGCATCGTCCTTGACCGACACGATCGCGCAGACGACGAAGATCGCGAGCAGGACGGGCACCGCGATCGCGTGCGGGATGCGGGAGAGCGGGAGCATGGCGACAGGATACGGAAGTCGCCCGCGGGCGGAGGGACTAGCTGTGGTTTCTAGAGACGTTGTTCGCGGGACCGACGGAGTCTGCTGATCGGCGGTAGTCCATCGAGGCTCCCATGTGGACGGCGCTGATTGTAGTGGCGCAGCCACGTTTTGAGGACACGTGTTCGCAGATAGGAGT
>DATKHQ010000046.1:0-5845 GCA_035510175.1 Candidatus Sulfotelmatobacter sp.
GGACATCTTCATCAAGCTGACTTTCATCCCGAAGCCGGCCGCGATCGCCTTGACAGTGGTGTGGCTGCTGGCCTGCACGAACGCCTTCAATCTGATCGACATCATGGACGGCCTGTCGGCCGGCACGGCGATGACCGCCTCGCTCGCGCTGATCGCGGTGGCCGCGTGGAACGGCCGCGAGGGCTCGGCCGTGGTGCTCGCGGCGCTGTCGGGCGCCTGCCTCGGCTTCCTCCGATACAATTTCCAGCCGGCCCGCATTTACATGGGCGACTGCGGCAGCCTCTTCCTGGGCCTGATGCTCGGGGCCACGGCGATGAACAACGCGTACACCCAGAACAACAGGCTCTCCGCGATCGCCCCGGCGCTGATCCTCGGCGTGCCGCTGTTCGACATGCTCTTCGTGATGTACGTCCGCCGCCGGCGCGGCCTGCCGGTGATGCTCGGAAGCCCGGACCACGTCGCCCTCCGCCTGCGCAAGTGGAGGCTGTCGACGCGGCAGACGGTGGTCGCGTCGTACGCTGCGACCGCGGTGCTCGGAATCGCAGCGGTGGCCATGAGCGCGGTCGGCCCGAGCGCCGCGGCCTCCATCCTGGCGGTGGTCGCCGTGCTGGCGCTCGGGGGAGCTGCCTGGCTCAAGACGATCGACATGTCGCTCTAGGTCCTGCGCGGGAGGACAGGAAACCCGGATGATCGTCATCCTCGGAGGAGGGCTCGCGGGTCTTTCGACCGCGTGGTCGCTCGGTACGCGGCCGCACGTCGTCCTCGAGGCCGAGGACGAGCCCGGGGGTCTGTGCCGCTCGCGCCGGGTCGGGGAATTCGACTTCGACTACACGGGGCACCTCCTCCACCTGCGGGATCCGCGCGCCACGGCCCTCGTGGAAGAGCTCTGGCCGGGGGTGTTCGAGGTGATCGCGCGCAAGGCGGCGATCCGCACGCGGGGGGTCACGGTCCCCTTCCCGTTTCAGGCGCACCTCCACGGCCTGCCCGAAGACGTGATCGTGGACTGCGTGGTCGGCGCGGCCGAAGCGCTCGGCCGGGCCGTTCCGGACGACCCGGCGATCTCGTTCCACGACTGGTCGATCGCGGCCCTCGGCCGCGGGATCAGCGACGCGTTCATGTTCCCGTACAACGGAAAGCTGTTCCGGCGCGATCCGCGGGAGATGACCGCCGACTGGGTTTCCTGGGCGGTGCCACGACCGAACCTCGGCGAGATCGTCCGCGGCGCCCTCGGGATCCGCAACGACGCGATGGGGTACAACGCCACCTTCCGCTACCCTCGCCGCGGGGGAATCGACATCGTCCCGCGGGCCATCGCGAGCCGGGTGAAGACGTTACGCACGGGCGCGCGTGCCGTCGCCGTCGATCTCGACGCGAAGCGCGTCACGCTCGCCTCCGGTGAGTCGATCACCTACGAGCGACTGGTCGTGACGATCCCGCTTCCCGCGTTTCTCGGGATGGCGCGCTCGAAGAGCCTCGACGGTGCGGCGCTTTCGCGACGCCTCGACTGGTCGGTCGTCGGCTGTCTCAACCTCGGCATCGACCGCGAGGGGATCGGCGGCGGCGCGCACTGGATCTACTTTCCCGATCCCGAGGTTCCCTTCTACCGGGTCGGGTTCCCGAGCGCGTTCTCGCGCGGGGTCGCGCCCGAGGGCACCTCGTCTCTCTACGTAGAGTTCGGCCTGACTCGCGCGGAGGACGCCGACCCGGCGGTCCTCGAGCGGCAGGCGCTCGCCGTCCTGAGACGCGAGGGCCTCCTCGACGGATCCGACCGGGTGGTGGCGCGCGATTTCATCCGGATCGATCCCGGGTACGTGATCTTCGATCGCGCGCGCCAGGAGGTGATGGCGCGGGCGACCCCGCAGCTCGCCGCGGCCGGCGTCCGGCTGATCGGGCGCTACGGCGCGTGGACGTACTCGTACATGGAGCGCGCCATCCTCGACGGCATCGAGGCCGCCGAGGCGCTCTCGCGCGGCGCGTGAGGCTGCAGTCCCCATGTGCGGCATCTGCGGCGCGATCGCGCTCAACGAGGGTCCGGTCGACCGCCGCGGAGTCGCGGCGATGGCGGAGGCGATCGTCCACCGCGGGCCCGACGCCGGCGGGTTTCTCGAGGCGCCCGGTGTCGTCGCGGGGATAAGGCGGCTGCGCGTCATCGACCTTGCGACGGGCGACCAGCCGATCGCCAACGAGGACGGGACGGTCGAGGTCGTCTTCAACGGCGAGATCTACAACCACGTCGAGCTCAGGCGGGACCTTTCCGCCCGGGGCCACCGGTTTCGCACGCGCTCCGACACCGAGGTCCTCGTCCATCTCTGGGAGGAGCGCGGCGTGGAGATGGTCGGCGCGCTCGACGGCATGTTCGCGTTCTGCATCGTCGACCGAGCGCGGCGGCAGACGTTCCTCGCCCGGGACGCGCTCGGCATCAAGCCGCTGTTCGTCCGGACGGTCGGGGGCGCGCTCGCGTTCGCCTCGGAGGTCAGGGCGCTCCTGCGCTACCCGGCGCCTCCGCCCACGATCGACCCGGTCCGGCTGATCGACCTGGTCGCGCTGCAGTACGTCCCCGGCCGGAAGACGCTCTGGACGGAGATCGAGAAGCTCCCTCCCGGACATGCGCTCCACGTCGTCTCGGGCACGGTCCGGGAGATTCGCTGGTTCGCGCTTCCGCAAGCCGGGGATGGCCCGGATGGGACCGCCCGGGCTTCCGTCGCGGATCTCGATGGCGCGGCACGGCGCCTTGGCGAGCTGCTCAAGGCCTCGGTCGCGGCCCAGAGCGTCGCGGACGTGCCGCTCGGCGTGTTCCTCTCCGGAGGCCTGGACTCAACCGGGATCGCGGCGCTTCTCGCGCGCGGGGCTCCGGGACAGGTGAGGTCGTACTCCGTGGGATTCGCCGATGCGGCGGCGCACGACGAGCGCGCGTTCGCCCAGGCGGCGAGCCGCGCGATCGGCACGGCGCATCGCGAGATGGTGGTCTCCGCCGAAGAGGTCGCCGCACTCCTCCCCGCGGCGATCGAGCACCTCGCGGAGCCGGTTCTCGACCCGGCGCTGTTGCCGACCTGGCTGCTATCCCGCTTCGCGCGGCAGGAGGTCACCGTCGCGCTCTCGGGCGAAGGGGCCGACGAGCTGTTCGGCGGCTACAAGCGGCACAGCCTCCAGGAGCGGCTCGGGTGGCTGCGCGCGGTTCCCGCCCTCGGCGCCGCCGCGCGGGCGGGCCGCCGGGCCGGCCTGCTCCCGCACCGGGTCGGCCAGGCGCTCGAGGCGCTCGGCACCTCCGATCCGGTCCGGAATCATCTCGAGTGGTCGCAGACGATCGCGCGGTCGCTCACGGGAACGCTCTTCGACGAGGGGCTCGTCGCCTCGTTCACGCGGGACGCCGAGGCGGCGTTCGCCCCGTACTTTGCCGCACGGCCCGATGCGCTCGGAGCGCGATTGGCGGCGGACCTCTCGGAATGGCTCCCGCACGATCTGCTCGCGAAGGTGGACCGCGCGTCGATGGCCTTCTCGCTCGAAGCCCGGGTGCCCTACCTGGCGCGGGACGTCGTCGCCTTCGCCGCGACGCTCCCGGATGGCCTCAAGATCCGCGGAGGGCAGACCAAGCTCGTCCTGCGCCGCGCCCTCGCCGGCATCGTCCCGCGGGAAATTCTCCTGCGCGACAAGCACGGGTTCGATCTCCCGCTCGACTCCTGGATCCGCGGGCCGCTGCGCGAGCGCGCGCGCGAGGCACTGTCCGCGTCGTCGCTTCGCGCCTGGCCCGGCCTCGACGCGCGCGCCGTCGAGGCGCTGCTTCAGGGCCACCTGGCGGGCGAGCAGGACTTCGGGCTGCCGCTGTTCAACCTTCTCTCCGTCAGCTTGTTCCTCGCCCGATGGGGACAATGAGGTGCGGCGCTTCAAGGTCGTCCACCTGATCACCCGGCTCGAGCTCGGCGGCGCGCAGCAGAACACGCTCTATTGCGCGGCGAACCACGACCGAACGCGGTTCGAGGTGGGTCTCTGGGCCGGCGCGGGAGGGCCGCTCGATTCCGCCGCGCGCTCGATCGCGGACGCCGACGTGCGGATCCTCCCGTGGCTCCTCCACCCGATCCGCCCCACGCGGGACGCGATCGCGACGGCGCGCCTGGCGCGCGCGCTTTCCGGCGTCGATCTCCTCCACACGCACTCGTCGAAGGCCGGTCTGCTCGGCCGCGCCGCGGCGCGCCTGGCGGGAGTGCCCGCCGTCGTGCACACGGTTCACGGGTGGAGCTTCAACGCGACCCAGCCCGCGCCGCTCAGGCGCCTGTACATCGGGCTCGAGCGGCGGGCCGCGCGGTGGTGCGACCGGCTGATCTGCGTTTCGGAGGCGGACCGCAGGATCGGACTTTCTCTCGGCATCGGGAAGGCGTCGCAGTATGCGATCGTGCGCAGCGGGATCGATCCGGAGGAATTCCGGCTGCTGCCGGGGATGCGCGAGGCGGCGCGCGCCGCGCTCGGCTACCAGGCCTCGGACATCGTGGTCGGGACGATCGCGAACCTCAAGCCACAGAAGGGCCCGCTCGACTTCGTCGAGGTCGCGCGCCTCGCCCATGCGAGGAACCCGTCCCTGCGCTTCTTCTTCGTCGGGGACGGACCGCTCCGACCGGAAGTCGAGCGGCGGATCGGCGCCGCGGGCCTGACGGGCATCGTGCGACTGCTCGGCTGGCGGGAGGACGTCCGGGAACTGCTCGCGGCGATGGACATCTTCCTTCTCACGTCGCTGTTCGAAGGGCTGCCGCGGGCGGTGCTCCAGGCGATGGCGGCCGCGCGGCCGGTCGTCGCCACCGACACGGGAGGAACCGCCGAGGTGATCGAGGACGCGAGCAGCGGCTACCTCGTCCGGATCGCGGCACCGGGAGAGGCGGCGGAGCGCGTGCTGCGCCTCGCGGGGGATTCCACGCTGCGCGAGGCGATCTCCCGGGCGGCGCGTGCACGCCTCGGAGCGGCGTTCGACGTCCGGAACATGGTCGTCTCGCTCGAGACGCTCTATCTGGACCTCCTCGCCGCGGCGCCTTCCAGCCAGGGTGCCACAGTCCGGTCGCATCTTGGCGGCTCCGGATCGAGCACCTAGATTCCACCCGGGCCGTCACCGGAGGTCGGACGTTCGATGTCGGACGTGATCGCGTTGTCTGGGCTTGCGAAGTCGTTCCACGGACATCTGGGGATCGGGCGGACGGTGGCGGTCGCCGGGCTCGATCTCGCGGTGCGTCCGGGGGAGATCTTCGGGCTTCTCGGACCCAACGGCGCCGGGAAGACGACGACGCTGAAGATGATGCTCGGGTTGCTGCGTCCCGACGCCGGCACCGTGCGCCTGTTCGGGCTGCCGCCGACCGACCTCGCCGCGCGCAAGCGGCTCGGATTCCTTCCGGAGAATCCTTACTTCTACGACTACCTGACGCCGGTCGAGTTCCTGGATCTCTACGGCCGGCTCCATGGCATCGAGGCGCCGGAGCGGAAGCACCGGATCGCCGCAGCACTCGCCAAGGTCGGGCTCGCCGGGCGCGAATCCACGCAGCTTCGGAAGTTCTCGAAGGGAATGGTGCAGCGTCTGGGGCTCGCGCAGGCGATCCAGCACGATCCGGAGCTCGTGATCCTGGACGAGCCGATGTCGGGACTCGATCCGGTCGGACGGCGCGAGGTCCGCGACCTGATCCTCTCGCTGCGCGCCGCCGGGAGGACGGTGTTCTTCTCGAGCCATATCCTGCAGGACGCGGAGATGCTCTGCGACCGGGTCGCGATCGTGTTCAAGGGCCGGCTCGTCGCCTCGGGCCACCTCGACGACCTCGTGCCGCGGGAGGCGCGGTGGATCGAGCTGAGCTTCCGCGGCGCGGCGCCGTCCGGC
>DATKHQ010000047.1:0-18874 GCA_035510175.1 Candidatus Sulfotelmatobacter sp.
AGCGGATCTCGGAGCGTCTGGAGAAAGGGCTGGCCTCCGCGGCGTCCGCCGCCGGCATCCCGGCGGTCGTCAACCGCGTCGGCTCGATGATGACCGCGTTCTTCACCACGGGGCCGGTCGTCGACCACCAGACGGCCATGCGGTCGGACACGCGCCGGTACGCCCGCTTCTTTCACGGGATGCTCGACCGCGGCGTCTACCTGGCGCCGTCGCAGTTCGAGGCCGCGTTCGTGTCCACCGAGCACGACGAGGCGCTCGTCGACCGGACGATCGCCGCGGCGCGGGAGACCCTGGCGGATCTGGCCGCGAAGGAGCCGGCGGCGGGAGGCAGACGATGATGAAGCTCACCTTTCACGGGCACTCGTGCTGGGAGCTCGACGACGGCGCGCACCGGGTCCTGATCGACCCGTTCCTCAACGGGAACCCGCTCGCGGACGTGCAGCCCGAGTCCTTCACCAGACTCGACGCGATCCTGATCTCGCACGGCCACAGCGACCACATCGGGGACGCCGTGACGATCGCGCAGAGGACGAAGGCGATTGTCGTCTCGAACTTCGAGATCGTCAGCTGGTTCGGAAAGCGCGGCGTCGAGGGGCATCCGCTGAGCATCGGCGGCGGGCACGAGTTTCCGTTCGGCCACGTGAAGCTGACGATCGCCCACCACGGCTCGACCGGTCCCGACGGCGAGTCGCTCGGCGACCCGGCCGGATTGATCGTCACGATGGGCGGGAAGAAGGTCTATCACGCCGGCGATACCGGGCTCTTCCTCGACATGAAGCTGATTGCCGAGATGAACGGCCCGTTCGACGCCGCCCTGCTCCCGATCGGGGACAACTTTACGATGGGCGTCATCGACGCGGTCAAGGCCGCCCAGTTCGTCAACGCCAAGATCACGATCCCGATGCACTACGACACGTTCGGCTGGATCAAGGCCGATGCGAACGAGTTCGTGAAGCGCGTCGGCACCAGCGGACGGAAGGCGGTCATCGTAAAGCCGGGGGCGAGCTACGAGCTGAGCTGACGGGGTCTAGGCCCCCGCTCGTCCCAGATACTCTCCCGATTCCGTCGAGACGCGGATGACCTCCCCCTCGTTGATGAACGAGGGGACCTGAACCACCAGTCCGGTCTCGAGCGTCGCCGGCTTCTTCTGGGCCGACGCGGTCGCGCCCTTGATGCCGGGGGCGGTCTCGACGATCTTCAGGTCGACCGCGGACGGGACCTCGACGCCGACGGGCGTCCCCTCGAACCAGTCCATCGTCACCATGCTCTCGGGGACCACGAACGACATCGTGTCGCCCAGCACGTCGTCGGAGAGCGCGAACTGCTCGTACGACTCGGTGTCCATGAAGTGGTACCCCTCGGCGTCGTGGTAGAGGTACTGCATCTGCTTCGTGTCGATGTAGACCCGCTCGACGTCGTCCTCCGACCGGAACCGCTGCTCGGTCTGGAGCCCCGACCTCACGTTGCGGATCTTGGCCTGCACGAACGCACGGAGGTTCCCCGGCGTCCGGTGCGTCGCCTCGAGCACCCGATAGACCTGACCGTCGACCCGCAGCACCATCCCCTTGCGCATCTCGTTCGCCTTCATCTCCGTCCGTCCTTCCTTCTTTACGACCGGCCGCTGATCTGGAGCTGCGTGTAGGCCGGCAGGATCTTCTTCGTCCCGAACCCCGGGAATTGAATCGTGAGCTTGAGATTGCGGCCCGCCCCTTCGCGGTCGACCACGCGGCCGCCGCCGAACATCGGGTGCACGACCGTCGCGCCGACCGAGTACCCGTCCTCGGCGGGGGGCATGTCGGAGGGGAAGCGCGGAGCCGCCGTCTCGGTGCGCCTGGCCGCGGCCCGGATCGCGGAGGATCCCGAGCGGAGCGCCGGCTCGTCGTACCCCCGGCCCGTCACCGGCTCCGCCACCTCGAGCAGGTGCGCGGGGATCTCGTCGAGGAAGCGCGACGGGGCGTTTTGCATCGGAATGCCCTGCTGGAGGCGCTGGAGCGCGCGGGAGAGGAAGAGCTTCTCCTTGGCCCGCGTGATCGCGACGTAGCAGAGGCGCCGCTCCTCCTCGAGGTCCTCGGCGTCGACGCGCGAGCGGGAGTGGGGGAAGACGTTCTCCTCGAGCCCCGCGAGGAAGACGACGGGGAACTCGAGCCCCTTCGCGTTGTGCGCGGTCATCAGCGTGACGCCGGGGCGCGCCCCGATCTCGTCCGCGTCCGACACGAGCGCGGAGCGGTCCAGGAAGCCGAGGAGCGTCGGCTCGTCGGCCTCGCGCTCGTACTCGACCGCGGCCGAGACGAGAGCCCGGACGTTCTCGATCCGGTCGAGCGCCTCGCCGGGGAAGCTCTTCTCGAGGAAGGCCTCGTACCCGGTGACCTCGACGACCCCCTCGACCACGACCGCCGCCGGCTCCGAGGCGGCGCGGGCCGAGAGCACGTCCATCATGTCCACGAACTCCGCGAGCGCCTTGGCGGCGCGGGGAGACAGCGAGCGCTCCGCGACGAGCCTCTTCGACGCCGCGAGCAGCGTCTCGTCGGCGTCCTTGGCCGCCTGGACGATCATGTCGACCGAGGTGTCGCCGAGCGCGCGCGGAGGGACGTTGACGATCCGGCGGAACGCGACGTCGTCTCCGGGGTTCACGGCGAGCTTCAGGTAGGCGAGGACGTCCTTGACCTCCTTCCGCTCGTAGAACTGCATCGCGCCGACGATCTGGTAGGGGATCCGGTCGCGCCGGAAGACCTCTTCGAAGGAGCGGGACTGCGCGTTGGTCCGGTAGAGCACCGCCACGTCCTCGTACGGCCGCCCCGCGCCCTCGGTCAGGACGTTGCGCGCGACCCACGCCGCCTCGGAGCGGTCGTCGATCGCGGTGTGCATCGCGATCCGGTCCCCCTGGGCGTTCTCGGTCCAGAGGGTCTTGCCTTTCCGGGCCGCGTTGTTCGCGATCACGGCGCCGGCCGCGTCGAGGATCGTCTTCGTCGAGCGGTAGTTCTGCTCGAGCTTGATCACCGCGGCGCCCGGATGGTCGCGCTCGAAATCGAGGATGTTCCGGATCTCCGCGCCGCGGAACTTGTAGATCGACTGGTCCTCGTCGCCGACGACGCAGATGTTGCGGTGCGCCGACGAGAGCGCCTTGACGAGCAGGTACTGCGGGCGGTTCGTGTCCTGGTACTCGTCGACGAGCAGGTGCAGGCAGCGCGAGGCGTAGCGCTCCAGGACGTCGGGGTGCTCGTCGCGATCGAGCAGGGCGAGCGCCTTGAGCAGGATGTCGTCGAAGTCGACGGCGTTGGCGCGCTGGAGGCCCGCGACGTACGCGGAGTAGACCTCGGCCGTGAGCCGCGCGTCCGGCGCGAACGACCGCTTGGCCATGCTCTCGGGAGCGTCCATCGCGTTCTTCGCGCGGCTGATCCGGGAGAGGAACGAGCGGGCGGCTCCCGCCGCGTCGTCCACGGCGAGGTCCTTGAGGATCCGCCGCACGAGCGCGACCTGGTCGTCGGTGTCGTAGATCGCGAACCCCCCGGCCAGGCCGACCCGCGTCCCGTCCCGCCGCAGCATCCTCAGGCAGAGGCCGTGGAACGTGCCGATCCACGGGCTGCGGGCGCCCGCGCCGAGGATCTTCTCGACGCGCTCGCGCATCTCCCGGGCGGCCTTGTTGGTGAAGGTGACGGCCAGGATCGCCGACGGGTCGACGCCCCGCTCGAGGACGAGCCAGGCGATGCGGTGGGTGATGACCCGGGTCTTGCCGGAGCCGGCGCCCGCGAGGACGAGCATGGGGCCGCCCGGATGGACGACGGCCTCCCGCTGGGCGGGGTTCAGTCTATCGAGCAGTTGCTCCGGTGGCGTCATGCGAACCGGAGCATTCTAGCAAGGGGGGCGAGAGGCCTAGGCGTCCGCCCGCACGTGGGTCTTCTCCTTGTACATCGCGGCCACGAGGATGAACAGCAGCCCCATCACGCCCATCACGCCCACGAAGAAGTAGAAGTACATCGGGCCCACGAGGCGGTAGGTGGCGACCACCCCGCCCGCGGCGTACGTCCCCTGGGACTGGACCGGCTTGCGGTCCACGACGTCCATCAGCTTCACGCGGCTCGCCGCCCGATCGATCTCCGCGACGAGGAACGTCCCCTCGAGCGGCGCCGGCTTGTCGCCCCCGATGACCGTGATCCCGTTGTCCCCGGTGAAGTCGATCTTCTGGCCCGTGACGAACTGGCCGGCCTCGGCGACGGAGACCCAGGTCTGCGCGCCGGCCTCGATCGCGGTGGCGTGGAGCGGCTTGACCATGGCGCTGTTGACGCCGGCGATCATCAGGTTGCCCACGCTCGTGGAGAGCAGGAAGAGCGCCATCACGAAGCTCTTCATCCGGAGCGGGGCCTGCTTGTAGCTGAACTCGAGGGCGGTGATCGAGACGAGGACCTCGGCGGCGGTGAGCACCACGTAGGCCAGGATCTGCCACCACGCGCTGACCGAGTGGCCGCTCTGGATCTGCTGCTCGACCCACCCGACGATGATGAACGACGAGGCCACCGTGAAGAGGCCGGCGCCGATCCGGCGGAGCGGCGTCAGCACGAAGAATCGGGCGAAGAACGGGTAGATCAGGTAGGTGAAGATCGGCACGAGGGCCAGGATGAACAAGCCGTTGACGACCTGGAGCTGAGCGGGGAGAAGCTTGATGCCGAACCCGAGGTTCTTGTCCATCAGGGACGATTGCGCCTGCAGGGTCCAGGTATTGCCGTTCGACTGGTCCCAGAGCATCCAGAAGCAGGCCACGAAGAAGTAGATGACGATCAAGCTTCCGACCAGCTTGACCCCTTCGGCGCTGAAGACGTCCTTCAACCACGCCTTTCCCGCGGGGGGGACCACGACGTACTTCTTCCGCCCCATCCAGAACACGAGGGTGGCGAGAAACATCATCGCGGCCGGCATACCGAACGCCCACTTGGGGCCGTACTTCGGGTTGTTCAGCAGGATCGGACAGAAGAAGATCGAGATCGACGACCCGGCGTTGATGGCCAGGTAGAACCAGGAGAACGCCCGCTCGATCAGATGCGCATTCTTGGAGCTGAACTGATCGCCGACGTTGGTGGACACGCACGGCTTGATGCCTCCCGTGCCGAATGCGACCATCAACAAGCCGATCGCGACGACCGTCGGCGTGTTCGAGAAGAGCGCGAGGGAGACGCACCCCGCGCAGTAGACGATCGAGAAGGTCATGATCGTCCTGAACTTGCCCCAGAAGACGTCCGAGACGATCGCGCCGATCATCGGGAAGAAGTAGGCCCCCGACTTGAACAACGACCCCCACGTCGCGCCCTTGGCGTCCGTGAAGTGCAGGAATTGCACGAGGTAGAGCGTCAGGATCGAGTTGATGCCGTAGAAGCAGAACCGCTCGGCGAACTCGTTGCTGACGATGTACGGAACACCGGGGGGCATCCGATCGTCGCGGGCCGCGACGGCGGGGGATGGGGTCATCGTGGGCAAGCTCCACCTCGCTGGGGCGCGCACCGGCGCGCGAACGGCCGGGGATCATACACCCCCGGTCACCGTCTCCCGGCCGGGGGTCACTCCACGGTCACGCTCTTCGCGAGGTTGCGCGGCTGATCCACGTCGCACCCCCGCAGCAGGGCGATGTGGTAGGCGAGCAGCTGCAGCGGCAGCACGGTCAGGAGCGGGGAGAGCAGCTCGTGCGTCGCCGGGACGACGATCACCGCGTCGGCCGCGCGCTCGAGGTCGGCATCGGGGGCGTCGGTGACGGCGATCACGATCCCGGAGCGGGCCTTCACCTCGGCGATGTTCGAGAGCATCTTCTCGAAGACCGCGTCGTGGGGGGCGATCGCCACGACCGGCATGTGCTCGTCGATCAGCGCGATCGGCCCGTGCTTCATCTCGCCGGCGGGATACCCCTCCGCGTGGATGTACGAGATCTCCTTGAGCTTGAGCGCGCCCTCGAGCGCGATCGGGTAGTTCACCCCGCGGCCGAGGAACAGGAAGTCGCGCCGCTCGGCAAAGGTCTTCGCGATCTCGACGACCGGCCGTTCGTCCTGGAGCCAGCGCTCCATCTGCGCCGGGACGTGGTACAGGTGCCGGATCAGCGTCGACGCCTCGGTCTCGGTCAGGACGTCGCGCGCGCGGCCGAGCTTGAGCGCCAGGAGCGTCAGCGCGGTGATCTGGCTCGTGAACGCCTTCGTGGAGGCGACCCCGATCTCGGGGCCGGCGTGCGTGTAGATCGTCCCGTCGCACTCCCGGGTCAGCATCGAGCCGCGGACGTTGCAGACGGCGAGGGCGCTCGCCCCGTGCGACTTCGACTCGCGCTCCGCCGCCAGCGTGTCCGCCGTCTCGCCGGACTGCGAGATGAAGACCGAAAGACAGGTCGGGTCGAGCATCGGCTTCCGGTACCGGTACTCGGAGGCGTAGTCGACATCGACCGGGATCTTCGCGAGCTGCTCGATGAGGAACTTTCCGACGTGCCCCGCGTGCCACGACGTTCCGCACGCCACGATCTGCATCCGGGTCGCGCGCCGGAGCGCCTCGTCGGTCAGGTTCATCTCCTCGATGTGGACGGTCGAGTCCTCGAGGGAGACCCGGCCGAGCAGCGTGTCGCGCACCGCGCGCGGCTGCTCGTGGATCTCCTTCAGCATGAAGTGCTTGTACCCGCCCTTCTCCGCCATGATCGGATCCCAGGGGATCCGCGTCGGCGCCTTCGCGATCGGCGTGCCGTCCAGCGCGAGGAAGGTGACTCCCGACGGCTTCACGACGACGATCTCGAAGTCGTTCATGAAGACGACGTCCTTCGTGTGGGAGAGGATCGCCGGGATGTCGGACGCCACGAAGTACTCGTCCTTGCCGAGGCCGACCACCAGGGGCGGGCCGACGCGCGCGGCGACGATCGTGTCGGGAGCGTCCGCCGAGATCGCGACGAGCGCGTAGATGCCGCGGAAGCGGGGGAGCACCGCGCGGAAGGCCGCCGCGAGGTCGCAGCGCGCGTCCTTCATCTGCTGCTCGATCGCGTGGGCGACGATCTCGGTGTCGGTCTCCGTGACGAAGCGGTGGCCCTTGGCCTGCAGCTCGTGCTTGAGCTCGAGGTAGTTTTCGATGATCCCGTTGTGGATGACGACGATCCGCCCCGTGCAGTCCCGGTGCGGGTGGGCGTTCTCCTCGGTCGGGCGGCCGTGCGTCGCCCAGCGCGTGTGGGCGATGCCGTAGCGGCCGTGGATCGGCTTGTCCTGGAGGACCCGCTCGAGGTCGCGCAGCTTCCCGGGCGCGCGGCGGACGGCCATCTCCCCGCTCCCGTTGACGATGGCGATCCCCGCCGAGTCGTACCCGCGGTACTCCAGGCGGCGCAGGCCCTCGATCAGGACCTCCACCGGCTCCTTGCCGCCGATGTATCCGACGATGCCGCACATGGTGGGCCACCTCCCCGCTGTGGAGCTAAAGGAATAATGCGTCGGCGGGGCCGGCGCAATCAGGAGTGCGAAGAACCGGCCTTGGCCGGGCTCTTCGCGCGGCGGCGGGCCACCCACCCTTCGAGGTTGACCTGGCGCGCGCGGCTGATCGCCAGAGCCCCGGGCGGCACGTCCTCCGTCACCGTCGCCCCCGCGGCGATGTAGGCCCCCTCGCCGACCGAGACCGGGGCGACGAATTGCGTGTCGCTCCCGACGAAAACCCCCTCGCCGAGCGTCGTCCTGTGCTTCGCCGTCCCGTCGTAGTTGCAGGTGATCGTCCCCGCCCCCACGTTGCAGCGCGGGCCGATCTCGGCGTCGCCCAGGTAGGCGAGGTGCTGCGCCTTGCTCCCGCGCCCGAGGCGCGTCTTCTTGAGCTCGACGAAGTTCCCGACGCGCGTGTCCGCCTCGAGGACGGCGCCGGGGCGAAGGCGCGCGAACGGCCCCACGACCGCTCCGGTCTCGATCCGGCTGCTCTCGAGCACGCAGTGGTCGCGGATCGTCACGCCGGCGGCGAGGGTCATGTCGATCAGGCGGCAGCCGGGGTGGATCACGCAGTCGGCGCCGATGACGGTCTCGCCGTCGATGATCACGTCGGGGTAGAGCACGGTGTCCTGGCCCACGCGGGCGCGCGGATCGACCCAGGTGCGGGACGGGTCGAGGATCGTGACGCCGCCGTCCTGCAGCTCTCCCGCCTTTCGCGCGTAGAGCGCCGACCCCGCCTCCGCGAGCTCCGCGCGCGTGTTCACGCCGAGGACCTCGGCCGCCTCGCCGTGCTCGAGCGCGACGACCGTGTCCCCCTTGGCGATCAGCGCGTGGACCGCGTCGGTGAGGTAGTACTCCCCCTGCGCGTTGTCCGGCCGGAGCTTCTTGAGGAGCGGAAAGAGCTTCGCGGCATCGACCGCGTAGAGGCCGCAGTTGATCTCGCGGATCTCGCGCTCGGCGCGCGTGGCGTCCTTGTGCTCGACGATCCGGGCCACGCGTCCGCCGTCGCGCACGATCCGCCCGTACCCGGTCGGATCCGGGACCGACGCCGTCACGAGCGCCATCGCCGCCTTCGCGCGACGCTTGCGCGCGAGGAGCGCCCGGAGGGTCGCGGGCCGGAGGCTCGGCACGTCGCCGCTGACGATCAGCAGGTCGCCCTCGCGGCCGACCTCGCGCTCGGCGGTGAGCACCGCGTGGCCCGTGCCGCGCTGCTCCTTCTGGACGGCGAACGCGTCGCACGCCCCCTCGAGCGCCTCCCGGACGCGATCCGCCTGGTAGCCGACGACCGCGACGATCCGGCGGGGCCGAAGCGCCGCGACCGCGTCCGCCACCCAGCGGACCATCGGCCGGCCCGCGACCGGGTGCAGGAGCTTGATCGTCTTCGACTTGAGCCGCTTGCCTTCGCCCGCGGCCAGGATGAGGACGGCGGCGCCGGCGCCGGAGCCCACGCTCAGGCCCTCGGCGCGCTCGTCGGCTCGATCACGTCGATGAAGGCGGCCTCGTCCCGGACGCGATCGAAGTCGGGATCGGACGCCGCCTGGAAGCGGAACTTGGCGTCGAGCGCGACGGCCTTCTTCAGCTCGGACGCCGCGGCGTCGGCGTTCCCCTGGAGGCCGCGGACCGCCGCGCGCGCGTAGAGCACGCTCCCGTCGTCGGGGCGCGCCTGGGCCGCGCGATCGAGGAACGCCAGGGCGTCCTCGAGCCGTCCCGCGTTCGCGGCGAAGACCCCCTGGTGGTAATCGCTCTCCGCCCCTTCCACCGGCGCCGTCGCGCCCCCCATCCGCTGGAGGCAGATCGAGGCGTAGGTCCGCGCCCGGTCGGCGAGGATCGGCTCGTCCGCGCTCGCCATCGCGGTGACCGCCTCGAACTTCTGCCTCGCCTGCGCGAACTCCCGCCGCCCGAACAGCGCGGAGGCCGCGGCGAACTCGGTCACGGCGGCCTCGTAGGCGGCGACGTTCCGGGGCTTCTCCGGAGCGGGGCGCGTCGAGGCCGAGGGGTTCGATTCGGCGGCGGTCTTTTTCTTGGTCGTGGCCATGAGGAAGCGGACCTCCGTGGGGCCCGGCGTAGCCGGGGGGGATCGCGGAACGGCGCATCATAGCGGGTCGGTCGCCGCCGGATCAACCCGCGTCCGCCGGGACGCTATGATGCCCGCAGGATGGCGAGAATGCGCGCCTACATCGCGCTGGGGAGCAACGTCGGCGATCGCGCGGCGCACCTGCGCGCCGGGGTCGAGGGGATCGCGCGCGCCGCGGGCGAGATCCGCGCGCTCTCCTCGGTGTGGGAGACCGAGCCGGTCGAGGGGGCCGGGCCCGGTCTCTTCCTGAACATGGCGGCGGCCGTCGAGACCGAGCGCGCTCCGGAGGAGATCCTCGCCGGCCTGCTCGCGATCGAGGCCTCGCGGGGGCGGACGCGCGGCGGCCGCGTCGCCCCGCGCACGCTCGACCTCGACCTCCTCCTGCTCGGCGACCTCCGGCGGGACACGAAGGCACTCGTCCTGCCGCATCCGCGCCTCGAGACCCGGCGCTTCGTCCTGGCGCCCCTCGCGGAGATCGCGCCCGATCTCACGCTCCCCGCGAGCGGCCGCACGGTCGCCGCCGCGCTGTCCGCGCTGCCGGACCGGCACGCCGTGCGGCGGGTCGGACGCCTTTACACCCCGGAAGGCACGCCCGTATACTCGCCCGCTCCATGAGATTCCGCTCCATCGCCGTCGAGGGCCCGATCGGGGTCGGCAAGACCTCGTTCGTCGAGCTGCTCGTGAAGAAGTTCGACGCGCACAAGGTGCTCGAGCGCGTGGACAACCCGTTCCTCCGCGACTTCTACCTCGACAAGACGGGGGCCGCGTTCCAGGCGCAGCTCTTCTTCCTGCTCTCGCGGTACCGGCAGCTCATGGAGCTGTCGCAGCGGACGCTGTTCTCGCAGGTGACGATCTGCGACTACATCTTCCCGAAGGACAAGATCTTCGCCTACCTCAACCTGGACGACTCCGAGCTGCTGATCTACGACAAGCTCTACGCGATGCTCGAGCCGCAGGTGCCGAAGCCGGACCTCGTGATCTTCCTCCAGGCCGACATGCCGCGGCTGACCGAGCGGATCAAGCGGCGCAAGCGCGATTACGAGTCCGAGATCTCCGAGGCGTACGTCACCGAGGTGGCGAAGGCGTACAACTATTTCTTCTTCAACTACACGGCGACCCCGCTCCTCGTGATCGACACGAACCAGATCGATTTCGTGCACCACGAGGGGGAGCTGGACGACCTGATTTCGCAGATCCGGCGCATGGAACGGGGCGTGCAGTACTATCGTCCCGCCAGCTCGGCCGGATAGGCCGGCGAAACCGGCAAGGCTCGAGATCGCTCGACCCCGCGGCGCGGGGCGGGCAGATTGGAGGCCGCGATGATGACCGTTCCCGCCTTCCGCTCCCGCAAGTCCGCCGGTCCTCCGCTCGTGGTGCTCACGGCCTACGACGCCATGACCGCGTCGGTGGCCGAGGCCGCGGGGGTCGACGCGATCCTGGTCGGCGACTCCCTGGGCATGGTGGAGATGGGGTACGACTCCACGCTGCCGGTGACGATGGACGACATGCTCCACCACGCCCGCTCCGTCGGCCGGCGCCGCAAGAGCGCGTTGCTGATCGCGGACATGCCGTGGCTGTCCTACCACCTGGGCACGCGCGCGGCGGTCGAGAACGCGGCGCGCTTCGTCCGCGAGGCGGGGGCCGACGCTGTGAAGATCGAGGGCGGGCGCAAGCGCCTCGACGTCGTGCACGCGCTCCTCGACGCGGAGATCCCGGTGATGGGGCACGTCGGCCTCACGCCGCAGTCCGTGCTCGGGATGGGGGGCTACAAGGTGCAGGGCCGGGAGCGCGACGACGCGGAGGCGATCCGGGCCGACGCGGAGGCGCTCGCGGGCGCGGGCGTCTTCTCGATCGTCCTCGAGGGGATCCCGGCAGCACTCGCGCGCGCGATCACGGGCGCGGTCGGCGTCCCGACGATCGGGATCGGCGCCGGGCCCGGATGCGACGGCCAGGTGCTGGTGATCCACGACATGCTCGGCATGCTCCCCGGGCCGGTGCCGAAGTTCGTCCGGCGCTACGCCGATCTCCACGAGATCGCCGCCGCCGCGGCGGCCCGCTGGGCCGACGACGTCCGCGCCCGGACCTTCCCCGGCGAGAACGAGAGCTACGGCTGATGGACGTCGTCCGGCGCGCCCGCGCGATGAAGGAGGCCTCGGCCCTGGCGCGCGCGCAGGGGCGCCTCGTCGGCTTCGTCCCCACGATGGGGGCGCTGCACGAGGGGCACCTGGCGCTCGTCCGGCAGGTGCGCGCGCGCGCCGACCTCACGGCGGTCTCCATCTTCGTCAACCCCACGCAGTTCGGCCCCGGGGAAGACTTCGCCCGGTACCCGCGCGACCTCGCGCGGGACGCGGAGATGCTCGCGGCGGAGGGGGTCGACGTGCTGTTCGCTCCCGAGACGGAAGAGATCTACCCGCCCGGGGCGGCGACGGTCGTCGAAGTCGAGGGGCTCTCGGGGCGCCTCGAGGGGGCGAGCCGGCCGGGGCACTTCCGGGGCGTCGCCACCGTCGTCGCGAAGCTGCTCGGCATCGTCCACCCGCACGTCGCGGCGTTCGGCCAGAAGGACGCGCAGCAGACGATCGTGGTGAAGCGGATGGTCCGCGACCTCATGCTCGACGTCGAGATCGTCGTCGTCCCGACCCTGCGCGACGCCGACGGGGTCGCGCTGTCGAGCCGCAACGCGTACCTCTCGCCCGGCGAGCGGGCCGCGGCATCGGCGATCCCGCGCGCCCTCGAGGCCGCCCGCGCCGCGGCGGCCGGCGGCGAGCGCCGGGCCACGGCACTTCTCGAGATCGGCCGCGAGGTCCTGGCGGCGGAGCCGCTCCTGAAGCTCGATTACATCGCCCTCGTCGATACCGATCGGCTCGAGCCGATCGAGAGGCTCGAGGCAGAATCGTTGCTGGCGGTGGCTGTTTTTGCCGGGAAGACCCGGCTGATCGACAACGTCGTCCTGAGGTCTTAGAGTACTGGCCCGCCCGAAGCGTCCACTCGGCGAACCCGAGGGGCGACCGAGGGGGAAGGAGAGGCGTCATGACCCGCGAGATGCTGCGCGCCAAGGTCCACAGGATCACGGTGACGGAATGCGACGTCGCGTACGAGGGCTCGCTGACCCTCGATCGCGACCTCATGCAGGCCTGCGGCATGGTGCCGTTCGAGCGCATCGACGTCTACGACGTCGACAACGCCGCGCGGTTCTCCACGTACCTGATCGAAGGCGCTCCCGGCAGCGGCGTGTGCTGCATCAACGGCGCCGCCGCCCGCCTGGTCGAGGTCGGGCACAAGGTGATCATCGCCGCCTACGGAGCCGTGGACGAGCAGGACGTCCCTCGCCACGTGCCGAAGATCGTGCTCGTCGACGACCGGAACCGCATGACGGTGGTGAAGGATCACGAAGGGGCGGGCGTGAAGCTCACGGCCTGATGAGGAGACCGGCCATGAACGATCCGACGATCATCCGGACGTTTTCCGACCGCGGCGAGGCCGAGATCGCGCGCGGGCTCCTGGAAGCCGAGGGGATCCCGGCCGAGCTGGCCGCCGACGACATGGCGCAGACCGGCCCCGCGCTCGACATCGCCGCGGGGATCCAGCTGGTTGTCGAGGCCGAGGACGCCGACCGGGCGATCGAGCTGCTCGACCAGCCCACTCCCGAGGACGAGCTCGACGCGGCGGAGCGGGAGACCGAGGGACCGCCGAAGAGCTAGCCCCGGCTCTCGGCAAGCAATCGGTCCCAGACGTCGCGCGTCCGCCTGTCGGTGTCCGCGAGCGTCCCGTCGGTGTCGATGACGTAATCCGCGAGCGCGAGTTTCGCGTCGAGCGGAGCCTGCGCCGCGACGCGCGCGCGCGCCTCCGATTCCGTCATGCCGCCGCGCGCGACCGCGCGCGCGATCTGCGTCTCCGGGCGGCACGCGACGACGATCAGCGCGTCCAGGTCGCGGTGCATGCCGGCCTCGACGAGGAGCGGAGCGTCGACGATCGCGACGGGCGGCGGGGCGGGAGCCGCGGCGGCGGCCGCGATGCGCCGCGCGATCTCGGCGCGGACGAGCGGGTGGACGATCGCGTTCAGCGCCGACAGCTCGGCGGGATCGGCGAACACCCGGGCGGCGAGCGCGTTCCGGTCGATCGTGCCGTCGGGCCGCACGATCGCGGGGCCGAAGCGGGCGACGACCGGAGCATGAGCCGCGCCTCCCGGCGCGAGCGTCTCGTGGACGATCGCGTCGGCGTCGAGGTGGAACGCCCCGAGCGCGCGCAGGATCGCCGCGACCGTGCTCTTTCCCGAGGCGAGGCCCCCGGTCAGGCCGGCGCGGACGACGCGCGGAGCCCCCGTCACGGGGCGAGGCCGGCGGACTGCCGGGCCGCCCGGAGCGTGTTCGAAAGGAGCATCGCGATCGTCAGCGGGCCGACGCCGCCGGGCACCGGCGAGACCCAGCCGGCGCGCGCGCGGACCTCCAGGGGATGGACGTCCCCGCACAGGACGGCGCCGCGCTCGCGCAGCGTCGCCAGGCGAGCGGGGTCGTCCCCGTAGAGCGCGCGCACGGCGGCCTCCGTCGTCAGCGAGTTCATCCCGACGTCGACGACCGCAGCGCCCGGCTTGACGAACGAGCCGCGGACGAAGCCCGCTTTGCCGATCGCGGCGACGAGGAGGTCGGCCCCGGCGCAGACCTCCTCGAGGCGGTCGGTCTTCGAGTGCGCGATCGTCACCGTGCAGTCGCGGCGGAGGAGGAGAAGCGCCATCGGCTTTCCCACGATGTTGCTCCGCCCGAGCACGACCGCGTTCTTTCCGGACAGCTCGATCCCGTGGCGCACCAGAAGCTCGATCACGCCCGCCGGGGTGCAGGGGACGAAACCCGGAAGGCCGATGAGCAGCCGGCCGGCGTTCACGGGGTGGAAGCCGTCGACGTCCTTCGCGGGGTCGATCGCCTCGATCACCCGGTGGGCGTCGATGCCGCGCGGGAGCGGAAGCTGGACCAGGATGCCGTGGACCGACGGGTCGGCGTTGAGACGGGCGACGGCGGCGAGCACGTCCGCCTCGGACGCCCGCGCGTCGAGCCTCTCGACCGTCGATCTCATCCCGGCCTCCCGCGCGGCTTTCTCCTTGCCGCGAACGTAGACGTGCGAGGCCGCGTCGTCGCCGACGAGGAGGACGGTCAGCCCGGGAACGGTCCCCGTGGCCGCGGCGAGGTCGCGAACGCCCCGGGAGACCTCTTCGCGGATCGCCCGGGCGGTGGCCGTTCCGTCGAGCCGCCGGGCCTCCGCCACGCTCATGCCTTCCTCTTCTTGAAGTGGGCCGAGAAGCCGAAGCGCGAGCCGTCGGTGAGCGTGGCGTTCACCTCGACGTGATAGCGCTTGGCGTGGGGATCGAGCGTGCGGTAGACGAGGAGCCCGTCGCGCTTCTCGCCGGCGGAGAGGACGATCTCGCCGTCGAGGATCGCGGCGCGCACGCGCTCGAGCTGGGGCGGGGCCGGGCGGTCGCCCATCGCGAAGGCGGTCACGATCGTCGGGTAGTCGATCGGCCCCTCCGAGTCGCGGTAGCTCGTCTCCATCCGGCAGGTCCCCGGTTGAAACACCATGCGCTTCTCGGTCCGATTCTCGACGAGGACGTGAAAAGTGATGAAGTGATTTGCGTTCCCCGGCGCGGTGGCGAACGGGTCGTACTCGAGGCCGCTGCGGCGGCGGACGTACGCGATCCGGGTCGCCTCGTCGATGCGGGTGAGCGCGATCGCCGCCGCGGGCGTCTCCTTGATCCACGTCTCCCCGTCGAGCCGCCCAGCGTCGGCCTGCGTCGGGTCGGGTTCGTAGACGGGCAGGGGCTCCACCGCGAATGCCGACGCGGCGAGGCAGGCAAGCGCGAGACCGGCGAGTCCCCGAGGGAAAGTCATGGCGCGATTATGGGGACATTCTGCTATTTCCTTCAATCCCTCCGGATACTCCCATTTTTCGCAGCGCGGCGGTATCCGGGGAGCCGCGCAAGAAAAAGGGAGTATCCGGAGGGTCTTGAACTGAAAAAGTAGAATGTCCCCATGCAGACCGAGATCGTGATCCGGGGCGCGGCGGAGCACAACCTCAAACGGATCGATCTGACGATCCCGCGCAACAAGCTCGTCGTGATCACCGGCGTCTCGGGGTCGGGGAAGTCGTCCCTGGCGTTCGACACGCTCTACGCCGAGGGGCAGCGGCGCTACGTCGAGTCCCTGTCGGCCTACGCCCGCCAGTTCCTCGAGATGATGGAGAAGCCCGACGTCGAGTCGATCGAGGGGCTCTCCCCGGCGATCTCGATCGAGCAGAAGACGACCTCGCGCAACCCGCGCTCCACCGTGGGGACGGTCACCGAGATCTACGACTACCTCCGGCTGCTCTTCGCGCGGATCGGAGCCCCCCACTGCCCGAATTGCGGGAAGCCGATCCGCTCGCAGACGGTCCAGCAGATCGTCGACGCGGTGGCCGCGCTTCCGGAAGGAAGCAAGATCCAGGTCCTCGCCCCGATCGTCCGGGGGCGCAAGGGCACTTACAAGAAGGAGATGCGCGAGGCCGCGCGCAAGGGGTTCGTGCGCGCCCGCATCGACGGGACGATCCGCGACCTCGCCGACGAGATCGACCTCGACAAGCAGAAGAAGCACACGATCGAGATCGTGGTCGACCGCCTCGTGATCAAGCCCGACCTCAAGGGGCGGCTGACCGACTCGGTCGAGACCGCGCTCGACGCCGCCGAGGGGCTCGTGGTCGTCGACGTCGACGGGAAGAGGGACCTGCTGTTCTCGCGGAACCTCGCCTGCGCCGACTGCGGCATCTCGATCGGCGACCTGGCCCCCCGGATGTTCTCGTTCAACTCCCCGTACGGCGCCTGTCCGGAGTGCGACGGCCTCGGCGTGCGCAAGACGTTCGACCGCGACAAGATCCTGAGGGACCCGTCGGTGTCGCTGCGTGACGGCGCGATCGCCTGGGGGGACGGCAACGCGTACCAGGTGCTCGAATCGAGCCTCTACCGCGCCTTCAGGGTCTCGCCGGCCACCACGTACGCGAGGCTCCCCGCGGCGTTCCGGAAGGTCCTCTGGGAGGGCTCGGGCGATCGGGAGTTCACCTACCGCTGGGAGGGCAAGCGGAGCACCTACGAGTGGAAGCGGACGTGGGAAGGGATCCTCCCGTCCCTCGAGCGCAAGTACCGCGAGACGGAATCCGAGAGCCGGCGCGAGGAGCTCGAGAAGCTGATGTCGGTCCACCCGTGCCCCGCCTGCCACGGCGCGCGCCTGAAGCCCGAGACGCTGGCGGTTAAGGTGGACGGGAAGACGATCGCGCAGCACACGGCGCTGTCGGTCGCGCGGGCCGCGCGCCTGTACGAGGGGCTCGCGCTCGCCGAGAAGGATGCGCAGATCGCGGCGCCGATCCTCAAGGAGATCCGGGAGCGTCTCGGGTTCCTCGAGAACGTCGGGCTCGGGTATCTCACCCTCGATCGCGGGGCGGCGACGCTCTCGGGGGGCGAGGGGCAGCGGATCCGCCTGGCCACGCAGATCGGCTCCCGGCTCACCGGCGTGCTCTACATCCTCGACGAGCCGTCGATCGGGCTGCACCAGAGGGATAACCGGAAGCTGCTTTCCACGCTGATCCGTATGCGGGATCTCGGCAACACGGTGATCGTCGTCGAGCACGACGAGGAGACGATCCTCGAGGCCGACCACGTCGTCGACCTCGGTCCGGGGGCGGGGGAGCTCGGCGGCGAGGTGGTCGCCCAGGGCCTTCCCGCCGAGATCGCCGCGCACCCGCGCTCGCTGACCGGGGCGTTCCTGTCCGGCCGGGAGTCGATCCCGGTCCCGAAGACGCGCCGGCGCGGCAGCAACAAGGCGATCACCATCCACGGCGCGACCGAGCACAACCTCAAGGACCTGACCGTCGCCTTCCCGCTCGGACGGTTCACCTGCGTGACCGGCGTGTCGGGGTCGGGGAAGAGCACGCTGGTCAACGAGATCCTGCACAAGGCGCTGGCCCGAAAGCTCCACGGCGCCGAGGATCTTCCCGGCGCGCACGCGAATATCGCCGGTGTCGACCAGATCGACAAGGTCATCGACATCGACCAGTCGCCGATCGGACGCACGCCGCGCTCGAATCCGGCGACGTACGTCGGCCTCTTCGGCCCGATCCGCGACCTGTTCGCGCTCGTGCCCGAATCGCGCGCCCGCGGCTACCAGCCGGGGCGGTTCTCTTTCAACGTCAAGGGGGGACGCTGCGAGGCGTGCGAGGGGGACGGCGTGATCCGGATCGAGATGCACTTCCTGCCGGATGTCTACGTCACGTGCGACGTTTGCCGGGGGCGCCGGTACAACCGGGAGACGCTCGAGATCCTCTACAAGGGAAAGTCGATCGCGGACGTCCTCGAGATGACCGTGCACCAGGCGCTGGCCTTCTACGAGGCGGTCCCCGCGGTCCGGGACAAGCTGCAGACTCTCCAGGACGTCGGCCTCGGGTACATCCGCCTCGGGCAGGCGGCGACGACGCTGTCCGGGGGAGAGGCGCAGCGCATCAAGCTCGCGAAGGAGCTCTCCAAGCGCGCCACCGGCCGCACGCTCTACTTGCTTGACGAGCCGACGACGGGGCTCCACTTCGACGACGTGCGCAAGCTCCTCGGGGTCCTCGAGCGGCTGGTGGACGCGGGGAACACGGTGATCGTCATCGAGCACAACCTCGACGTCATCAAGACCGCGGACTGGGTGATCGACCTGGGACCGGAGGGGGGAGACGCCGGCGGGAAGGTCGTCGCGGAAGGGACTCCGGAGCAAGTGAGTCGTGTTCGCGGCTCTCACACGGGCGCATTCCTGGCCCGAGCGTTGACAGGAGATTCCCCCGCCTCTAACCTGCTCTCGCGCTCCTCGCACGCGTCCGCCGCACCGCTCGCATGAGCTTCACGGAGCTTCGACGATGGCCTCCCTCCTGAAGAACAAGATCGCCTCCAAGTCCGCGGCCCTGAAGAAGGAGATCGAGTCCCTCCTCGCCGCCCACGGCGGGAAATCGCTGGGGGAGGTCACCCTTTCGCAGGCGTACGGCGGGATGCGGGACATCAAGTGCATGGTGACCGAGACCTCGTCGGTCGACCCGCAGGAAGGCATCCGGTATCGGGGGCTGTCGATCCCCGAGTTGCAGGCGAAGCTCCCGAAGGCCGAGGGCGGCTCGCAGCCCCTTCCCGAGGCGGTCTTCTACCTGCTCCTCACCGGCGACGTGCCGACGGCCGCGGAGACGGTGGAGATCACACGTGCCTGGCGCGAGCGCGAGGACCTGCCGGCCCACGTGGCCCGCGCGATCGACGCGCTCCCGGCGGGGACGCATCCGATGACCCAGCTGTCGATCGGCATCCTCGCCCTGCAGACCGAGTCGATCTTCGCCCGCCGCTACCGCGAGGGGATCCCGAAGT
>DATKHQ010000048.1:0-6890 GCA_035510175.1 Candidatus Sulfotelmatobacter sp.
GCGCCGGAGCGCACGAGCTGGCTGTCGCCGCGCGAGCCCGCGGCGAGGCCGAGCGCGTCGACGAGGATCGACTTGCCGGCGCCGGTCTCGCCGGTGAGCACGCTCAAGCCCGGGCCGAGATCGACCGTGAGGTCTTCGATCGTGACGAGGTTGCGGATGCGGAGCGTCGTGAGCATCGAGAGCGAGCGCGCCGGGAGAGGCGTCGGGAGCGCGAGGATAACACGGCGAGCGGCTTGTCGGTCTTGCGGGTCCTCGCGTACCATCCGGTCGTGCTTGCCGTGGTCCTCGCAGCGCAGCCGCGCAGCCTCGACGTGTTCTCGCTCGTCATGGACTCCGGGCCCATGGCGCAGCTCGTCCTCTTCATCCTCCTGGGGTTCTCGGTCCGGTCGTGGGCGATCATGGCCGAGCGGTATCGCGCGTTCGCGAGGGCGGAGCGCGAGAGCGACACGTTCCTCGAGCGCTTCAAGAAAGGAGGCGGGCTCGCCGGCATCCAGGACGCCTCGTCCGGACTCACGGCAAGCCCTATCGCCAACCTCTTCCGTGCCGCATTCCGCGAGATCAGCCTCAATCCCCCGCCGCCGGAAGGGCCCGACGCCGCGACGATCGACGCGCTCGACCGCGTCCTCAAGAAGCACGCCTCGGTCGAGGTCATCGAGCTCGAGCGCTCGCTCGGATTCCTCGCCACGACCGCGGGCGCGACGCCGTTCATCGGCCTGTTCGGGACCGTGTGGGGGGTCATGAACGCCTTCCGCGGCATCGGGATGTCCGGAACCGCCTCGCTCGCGTCGTACGGTCCGGGGATCGCCGAGGCCCTGGTCGCCACGGCGGCGGGGCTCGCCGCCGCGATCCCGGCGCTGATCGGGTACAACCACTTCACGAGGAAGCTCAGGCTGTTCGAGGCCGGGATGGACGAATTCTCCGCCGACCTGGTCCATCGCGTGCTCGGCCGACGGAGCTGACGGATGGCCGGCGGCTTCTCGCGCGGCAACGGCGGCCGGCGCCCCCGCGCGATCGCCGAGATCAACATCACCCCTCTCGTCGACGTCATGCTCGTCCTGCTGATCATCTCGATGCTCGCGGCGCCGATGCTGCAGAAGGGCATCCCCCTCGATCTGCCGGCGGCCGAGACGGCGCAGGACATCAAGGACACGCGCACCGTCGTCTCGATCGACCGCGACGGGCGCCTGCGCCTCAACGACCAGCCGGTTCATCCGAAGCTGCTCGAGGACCGCATGCGCGCGATCGCGACATCGGGGTCCTCCGAGACCGTCTTCCTGCGCGCCGACAAGCTCGTGCCGTACGGCGAGGTCCTCCTCGTGATGGACCGCATCCGGAAGGCCGGCGTCACGCACGTCGCCCTCGTCACGGTCCCGCTTCAGCAGCTCGGGGAAGCGCCGCGGTGAGCCGCGCGCGGCTGCGCGTCGTGGTGCGCCTGCGCGCCTCGGGGGAGCGCTCCGCGCGCTTCGTCGCGGGCTCGATCGCGGCGCACGTCACGCTGTGCGCCGTGATCTTCGTCCTCCCCTCGCGCCATGCCGCCGCCCCTCCGGTCATCGACGCGACCGTCGTAGCGCTGGCCGGCCCGATCGCGGCGAAAGCGCCGGCGGCCCCCCCGGCCGCGAAGGCCGAGGCCGCGCCGGAGCCGCCGCGCGCCCGCCCCGAGCCGCACCCGGCCAAGGAGCCCACGCTGCGCGAGGTGCCGGCGGTGAAGCCGAAGCCCGAACCGAAGAAAAAGCCCCGCCCGGAGCCCTCGGCGCCCCCGGCGTCCAAGCCCGAGACCGGAGCCTCGGAGCACGCCGAGGGCAAGCCGGCCGCCTCACCCGCTCCCGCGGCCCCGACCGGCGTCACCGCGAGCGTGGGGGGCGGCGACGCGACGCTGGGCTGGTACTCAGCGGCGGTGAAGTCGGCCCTCGAATCGAACTGGCAGAAGCCGGTCCTGGAGGACCAGCCGGGAACGTTCTCGGTCACGGTGGGATTCGACATCGCCCGGGACGGAACCGCGCAGAACGTCCACGTCGTCGCCTCCTCGGGGATCGCGAGCCTCGACCGCTCGGCGATCCGGGCCGTCGTCGAGTCCTCCCCGCTTCCCGCCGTGCCGCCGAGCTGGAAGGACGCTCTGCTTCCTGCGACGATGCGCTTCGACCTCACCCCGCAGGCCCCCTGACAGCCGATGCCCGTGGAGACCCGCATGCGCTCGATCGGATCGACACTGCTCGCCGGCGCGCTCCTGGCGGCGCTCGCTCCCCTGGCCTCGGCCGCCGACACCCCGCCGTCTCCCGGCGGGGTCACCGGCGTGATCTCGGGCTCGGGCTTCACGCCGATCAAGATCGCGATCCCCGATCCCGACGCCGATGCCGGCTCGCGCGCGGTGTCCCGCGAGATCGGGGCGACGGTCCGCGCGGACTTGCAGTTCTCCGGCTACTTCGACGTCCTCGATCCGGGGATCTACCCGCTCGTGTCCACCTCGCCCGAAACGACGGTCTCCGACAAGTGGGCCAGCATCGGCGCCGCCTCGTTGGCTCTCTCGAAGGTCGCGGTGACGGGCGACCGTCTGGACCTGCGCGTCACTCTGGTCAACACGTCTCCCGCGACCAGACTCTCCGCCCAGCGGTACGGGGGCACGGTCGACCTCGCCCGGCGGCTCGCGCACCAGGTCGCCGACGACATCCTCCAGCAGCTCACCGGACAGCTCGGGATCTCTTCGACGTGGATCGCCTTCGTCTCGAAGCACGGGAACGGGAAGGAGATCTACATGATGGACTACGACGGGCAGCGCCTCAGGCGCATCACGACCACGGGCGCGATCAACCTGATGCCGGTCTGGGCCCCGATCGGCCAGCGCCTGGCGTTCATGTCGTGGCGCACGGGGACCCCCTCGATCGACGTGCTCGACGCCGACGGCAAGATCACCCGTCAGAACGCGGCCGGGGGGACCATGAACATCTGCCCGGACTGGTCCCCCGACGGCCGGAAGATCGTCTATGCCTCGAATGCGCCGGGAAACGCGGAGATCTACCTCCTCGACCTGGTCGGCGGCCGCTCGACGCGCCTCACGAACTCTCCGGCGATCGACACGAGCCCGTCGTTCTCGCCGAACGGGCGCGAGATCGCGTTCACCTCCGACCGCTCGGGGTCGCCGCAGATCTACGTGATGGACGTGGAAGGCCTGAACGTCCGCCGCCTCACCACGGGCGAGGAGTACGCGGACGCGGCGGCCTGGTCGCCGCGCGGCGACAAGATCGCGTACGTGTCCCGGCGCGAGGGCCGGTTCGACATCGTGGTCGTCGACGTCGCGAGCGGGGCCACGGCGCGGCTGACCCACGGCGAGGGGAGCAACGAGAACCCGCGGTGGTCGCCCGACGGGCGCCATCTCGTCTTCGCGTCGAGCCGCGCGGGCCGGTTCGACATCTACACGATGCGCGCCGACGGCGCCGACGTGCGCCGCTTGACCCAAGGCGGCGACTGCGAGACGCCCGACTGGTCGCGCCGCGCGCCGTGAGGCGTCCTTGGTGATAGACTCCGTCCTCCAACGTGCGGGACGCAAGGCAGGTCTTCGGTCCCGTCGATTCGCGAAAGGAGATCCCCTGTCATGACATCGTCGCGAGTCCTCCTCACCGCAGCCGCCCTCCTCGCGGCGGCGCTCGTCGCCCCCGGGTGCGCGAAGAAGCCGGCAGCCACGACGCCGCCGGAGGCCGCGGTCCCGGCGCCGGCCGAGGCGCCCGCGCCGACGCCGCCGCCGGCCAAGGCGCCCGAGGCCGAGCCGTTCCCGGCGCAGCCGGTGGAGAAGGCCCCCGTGGTCGAGCCGACGATCGACGAGTTGAACCGGCAGGGCATCCTGCGCACGGTGCACTTCGCCTACAACAGCAACGCGCTCGACGACGAGGCGCGGACGATCCTCCAGGGAAATGCGACGTGGATCAAGGGACACGCGGGCTACACGGTCGAGATCTCGGGCCATTGTGACGAGCGGGGATCGATCGGGTACAACGTCGCCCTGGGCGACCGGCGCGCGACCGCGGTGAAGGACTACGTGGTCTCGCTCGGGGCGTCGGGAGCGAAGCTGACGACCGTGTCCTACGGCGAGGAGAAGCCGGTCGACCCGGGTCACAACGAGGCCGCCTGGGCGAAGAACCGGCGCGCCGAGTTCCTGATCAAGCCGTGACAGGAGCACGGATCGCCGGTGCCGTCCTCCTGGCGGGCCTCGCCACGGCCTGCGTGATGCCCGACCAGGTCGCGCGCCTCGAGAAGGACGTCGCCGACGTGCAGCAGCAGGCGGCGGCCGCGTCCAAGGCGCAGGCCGAGATCGCCAAGTCGGTCGCCGACATCCAGGCGAAGCTCGGCGGCGACGTGGTCAAGCGCTCCGACATCGCGGACCTGTCGGCGCGCGTCGACGACGTGGTGCGCCAGACGACGGCGACCTCCGACAAGGTGGACCAGATGAACGCGCGCGTCGACCGGCTCTCCCAGGACGTGCAGGCGGTCCGGGACGCCCAGCGGCGGGCCGCGATGCCGGCGCCCACGGGAAGCACCGTTCCGGGCGTGGCCGGCGGCGGCCCCGATGCCGACGCCGCCGCGGCAGCCGCGGGAGCGGCCGCGGCGATGGCGCCCGCGGGCTCCGCTCCCGGAGGTGCCTCTCCCCCGGCTCCGGAGGCGGCGAAGCCTCCGGCCGGTGGCAGCGCCCCGAACCCGAACGCGCTCTACACCTCCGCGTACGCCGACTTCTCCAAGGGGAACTACCCGCTGGCGATCTCCGGATTCGAGGAGTTCGCGCAACGCTACCCGGACGCCGACCTCGCCGACAATGCGATGTACTGGATCGGGGAGTGCAAGTTCAGCCAGGGCGCCTTCAAGGACGCGGTCACGGCGTTCGACGCGATGCTCGCGAAATACCCCTCCTCAGACAAGGCGGCGGCGGCCAACCTCAAGAAGGCCTTGGCCTTCCTCCAGCTCAACAAAGTCGGAGAAGGGGTCGAGCAGCTTCGCTTCGTGGTGGCGACGTACCCGGGGACCGACGAGGCGCGGATCGCCAAGGACCGTCTCGCCTCCCTCGGAAACCCGTGACGGGGCGCGTCGAGGGCGGCCCCTTGACGCTTCCGCTCGACGTCCTCTAGAATCGGGCGTTTTTCCGGAGGTCTTTCCGCATGGCGTCCCACGCATCCGCGATCAAGAAGAACCGGCAGGACATCAAGCGTCGCGCCCGCAACCGCATGCACGCAGGCCGCCTGCGCACGCAGGTCAAGAAAGCCCGCAAGGCGATCGAGTCGGGCGACGTGGCGGCGGCGAGCGGGATGATGCGCGAGACCGTGGCGCTGGTGGACCGCAGCGCCTCGCACGGCATCCTCCACAGGAACGCGGCGGCGCGGACGAAGTCGCGCCTGGCGAAGGCGCTGGCCAGGGCCCAGACCCAGACGAAGTAAGCCTTACCGCCTCTCGACGCCGGCGAGCACGCCCAGGACGAGCATCCCGAGATTCTCGGCGAGCTTCGTCGCGCCGACGGTGGTCGCCGAGGCCTTCCCGAAGCACCCGCACTCGAACGACAGCCCGCGCGCCATCGCCGCGATCACCCCGATCGTGAAGGCGGCCATCAGGCCGGTGTAGACGAACGCGCCGGCCCGGGGCTTCAAGCCGAGCACGAGCGAGCAGCCGGCGACCAGCTCCATCCAGGGAATCGTCATCGCCAGGAGATTCACCGCGGCCGTGGGGATCAGCGGCTCGAGATGGAAGTTGTGGACGCTCCCGGCGAAGGCGTGAAGGTCGGCGATCTTCGGAAGCGCCGCGGCGATGAAGATGAGCCCGGCCGCGAGGCGGCTTCCGCCGACGACGAACGGGTGGCTCGCGATACGGACCCATCCGGCCATCAGGCACCGTCCGGGGTCGGGCCCTTGGCGATCGGGTACCCGGAGGCCGACCACTCGGGCCAGCCTCCCATGAAGACCAGCACCTTCTTCTTCCCGGCGGACACCAGCGCGAACCCGAGGTTCATCGACAGCTCGCACGTCCCGCCGCCGCAGTACACGATGATCGGCTTCCCCTTGGGGTCGAACGCGTCGAGGCGCGCGGGGTCGGTGACGACCTGGTCGTACGGGAGGTTGATCGCGCCGGGGATGTGTCCTTCGGCGTAGTCAGTGGCCTCGCGGGCATCGACGATCGTCGCGGCCTTCGCGTCGAAGAACTGCTTGACCCGCACCATCTGGATCTGGAGGGGACGCGGGACGTCGGGCACGTCGAAGTTGTCGGCGCTCGCGGCGCCGAGTCCGAGCGGATCGTTCATGTCGGGGGCGGCGGCCGGTGCGGCGGAAGCCGCGGGTGCCGCGGGCGCGGGCGAGGCGGAGGGCTTTCCGGAGGCCTGGGCCGCGACGGCGACGCTCTCGAGCGAGTCGATCGAGGGAGGCTCGTACCGCCACGCGAGACCGCTCTTGGGGTCCCCGCGCCTCACGAGCGCGTTCTGGAGCACCCCGAGGACGCATCCTGTGAGCACGATCGTCGTGATTCCCTTCCAGAGCACGCCGCCTCGCTCCGTCCCGTCGGGCCACCAGCGTTCCATACCGGATCTCCCGCGTGCGCATCCGCCCCTGTGGCGGACCGGACGCGCGGGAAATTCTAAGGGCGAAGGTTCGGACTGTCCAAGAACCGGGGCGGGCGGCCCGTCAGGCGGCCCGGCGCCGCCGCGCGGGCTTGGCCCGGCGGGTAACCCGGCGCCGGGACCCGGGCTTGCGGGAGGCCGCCTTCGGCTTGGCGGGGCGGTGGGTCAAAGACGGGCCGCCGATGACGCGGAGCACGTCGAGCGCCGAGATGATCCCGGCGACCTTCTTCCCTTCCCGGACGATCACCCGGTGGATGTGGCGCCGGGTCATCAAGCGCGCGATCTCGGCGACCGGCGTCTTGGCGGAGAC
>DATKHQ010000049.1:0-16769 GCA_035510175.1 Candidatus Sulfotelmatobacter sp.
GGGCTCGTGGTCGTCGACGAGCAGCACCGGTTCGGCGTCCGCCAGCGCGCGGCGCTCGCGGCGAAGGGGGATCGGCCCGATCTCCTCGTGATGACCGCGACGCCGATCCCGCGCTCGCTGGCGCTGACGATCTACGGCGACCTGGACCTCTCGGTGATCGACGAGCTGCCGCCGGGACGGACGCCGGTGACGACCCTCGTGCGCGCGGAGTCCGACCGCGAGCGCGTCTATTCCGGGATCCGGAAGGAGGTCGCGGCAGGCCGGCAGGTCTACGTCGTGGTCCCGCTCGTCGAGGAGACGGCCACCTCCGACCTCAAGGCCGCGACCGCGTTCGCCGCGCACCTGCGCAAGCACGTGTTTCCGAAGCTCGCGATCGGCCTCCTTCATGGGCGCCTCAAGAGCGAGGAGAAGGATCGCGTCATGGCGGAGTTCGTTCGCGGAGCGATCCAGATCCTGGTGGCGACCACCGTCGTGGAGGTCGGCGTGGACGTCCCGAACGCGACCGTGATGGTGATCGAGCACGCGGAGCGATTCGGGCTGTCGCAGCTCCATCAGCTTCGCGGCCGCGTCGGGCGCGGTGCCGCGCGTTCGTATTGCGTGCTGATGGAAGGGGCGGAGAGCGACAGCCAGGCGGCGCGGGCGCGGTTGAGGACGATGGAGAAGGTCCGCGACGGGTTCGCCATCGCCGAGAAGGATCTCGAGCTGCGCGGCCCCGGCGCCGTGTTCGGGACGCACCAGCACGGCCTGACCGACCTGCAATTCCTCGGCGTGATACTGCGCGACCCGGGCCTGCTCGAGGACGCGCGCGAGGCCGCCGTTGCGACGGCCAAGGCCGGAAACGCCCGGCAGATCCTAGACGGGCTGACCGGGCCTTGGCGGAGGCGGCTCGCGCTGGGGGACGTGCTCTAGGGTCGGCGACGCTAGGGCGGGGTGCAGGCATCCCCGATGCCGTCGTGGTTCGAGTCCGTCTGATCCGGGTTCGGGACGTCGGGGCAGTTGTCGCAGGCGTCGCCGACGCCGTCTCCATCCACGTCCGCCTGATCCGGATTCGAGAGCGCCGGGCAATTGTCGCAGGCGTCCCCCCGGCCGTCGCCATCGGCGTCGAGCTGACTCGGGTTCGGTACGGCCGGGCAGTTGTCGTCGGAGTCTTGGATCCCGTCGCCGTCCGTGTCAGCCGAGCCGAGCGAGGCGCACGGGGAGCCGAACGGGCGCGGCCCGCTCCCATCCCCGCCGTCGTCGGCCCCGCAGCTGTTCCGTTCGACGACGAGGTAGTAGTACAGCGTGTCCGGCGGCGGGATCGCGGCGTCGTCGAACGATGTCGAGACCAGGGCCGGTGCGAGGCACTGGTGGTTGTACGCAAACGGAGACCCGGCCGCGACGGAGCCGCGATAGACCGCGCTGACGTGCCCCTGGAAGGACGGATTCCAGCGCACCGTCGTCCGGTTCGCGTCGAGGTGGACGCCGGTCGTGGCGCTGGGCGTCGTCCACGTGCCCCGGGCGTCGGGGGCACAATCGAGGCCGTTGGCGACCGTGTCGCCGTCGCGGTCGGGATCGCACACGTCCCCGATCCCATCGCCGTCCTCGTCGCGCTGGTCGGCGTTCGGCGTCGTCGGGCAGTTGTCGACGTTTCCGCACACGCCGTCGCCGTCGATGTCGTTCAGGGGATCCAGGGGGCAAGCGTCGCAGGCATCCCCGAGCCCGTCGCCGTCCGTGTCGGTCTGGCTCGCGTTCGCAACGTTGGGGCAGTTGTCGCAGGCGTCCCCGAGCCCGTCGCCGTCCGAGTCAGACTGGCTCGCATTGGCGACCGCGGGGCAATTGTCGCAGGCGTCGCCCTTGCCGTCGTGGTCGGAATCGGACTGGCTCGGGTTCGCGATCGTGGGGCAGTTGTCGCAGGCGTCACCCTTGCCGTCTCCGTCCGTGTCGGCCTGGCTCGCGTTGGCCGTGGTGGGGCAGTTGTCGCAGACGTCACCCGTGCCGTCTCCGTCCGCGTCGGCCTGGCTCGCGTTGGCGATCGCGGGGCAGTTGTCACAGGCGTCGCCGAGGCCGTCGGCGTCGGTGTCGGTCTGGGAGGCGTTCGCGACGGTTGGGCAGTTGTCGCAGACGTCCCCCCGGCCGTCGGCGTCGGCGTCGGCCTGGTTCGCGTTCGCGACTGTCGGACAGTTGTCGCAGGCGTCCCCCGTGCCGTCTCCGTCGCCGTCGGCCTGGTTCGCGTTCGCGACCGTCGGACAGTTGTCGCAGGCGTCGCCAAGTCCGTCGCCGTCGGTGTCCGTCTGGCTTGCGTTGGCGACGGCGGGGCAGTTATCGCAGACGTCGCCCCGCCCGTCGGAGTCGGAGTCCGTCTGGCTTGCGTTGGCCACGGTGGGGCAGTTGTCGCAGGCGTCGCCAAGTCCGTCGCCGTCGGTGTCGGTCTGGCTTGCGTTGGCCACGGTGGGGCAGTTGTCGCAGACGTCTCCCTTGCCGTCGCCGTCGGCATCGGCCTGATCCGCGTTGGCGATCGTGGGGCAGTTGTCGCAGGCGTCTCCCTTGCCGTCGCCGTCGGCATCGGCCTGATCCGGGTTCGGAACCGTCGGACAGTTGTCGTTCGCGTCGATGACGCCGTCGCCGTCGGTGTCGGGGGGCGGGGTGATCTTGAGATCGTACGATCCGTACTTGATGTTGTTTCCCACGCGGGAGACCTTGATCGAGTAAGTTCCGGTGCTCGGCGCCGTCCAGGTGATCAACGACGACGGATCCCCGGTCGCGCGGTTGTCGTTCGACGCGAGCTGGTTGGCGGACGCGTCGAAGAGGGTGAGCTTGGTGTCGCACGCGGAGAGGAGATTCGTCGTCTCGATCGTGTACTGGTAGTTCACGGTCGCCGGGAACGAGAACCAATCGACATCGGTCGCGCCGCCTCCCGAGTGGTCACCGTCCGGGTCGGTGAAGAACGTCGCGTGGATGAGCGAGCCGTCCGCAGGCACCGGGCTCGCGGTCGCCTGCGTGTCGTTGGGCTCGTAGGCGTCCGGGTAGAAATAGATCTGCACCCCGTCCGAGAAGATCGATTTCATCCCGGGGAAGTCGCCGTTGGCGACGGGGGACTCGAACCAGGCGTCCCAGAAGTCCTCGGCGGTGATGTACGAACGTCCCGGGAGACCCTCCGTCATGACCTTCCACTCGTCCGCGTCGGCGCGCGCGAGCGTGTCGACGGGGGCGTCGTCCTGGCCCGGCGTGAAGTCGTCGGTATTCGCGTCGTCCGTGATGTCCCAGAGCGCCGTGTAGATCGCGACCTCGCCGGTGTCTCCGCTGCACGCGTACTGGGACTCGGTCTCGAGGTCGAACCAGAGGGCGAGGTGCCCGGGGCCGGCGCCGCCATCGGTCTTCACGTAGACGTTCGGGTGGTGGAAGCCGAAGTGCCGGGAGATATTTCCGCCGAAGAAGCTCGCGTGCCCCTCGTCCCAGGCGAGGCGGGGGTCCTGGTGGCAGTCCGACAGCGAGTGGGATCCGCCCGGCGTGCTCGTCGCCGAGTAATTCCAGACCGCGAAGTGTCCGTACTCGTGCAGGATCGTCGTGTCGTCGTACGCCCCCGTGTCGCGTACGGCCATCGTCGTCGTGCTCGTCAGCGAGCTGGCGACGCCGCCGTCGATCTGCCACTTGATCGTCAGCTGATGGTGGGTGTCGGGTCTCGCGCCTTGCAGGAAGGCCATGTAGTCGGATCCGAGGACCCCCATGTCGTACAGGTTGAACGCCTCGCCCCCCGCGCCGATCTCCGCGACGAGCGATCCGAAGGCGACGTCCGTGCTCGAAGTGTGTCCGGTGATCGTCGGCGTCGCGATCGCGTAGACCGTCGAGGACACGTTGACGACCTTGAGGAAGAGGGTTGGGGTCTTCGTGGAGCTTGTCAGGACGCGCAGGTAGATATCGCGGGTGTTCGAATCGGACACCGTGAACGAGAAACTCCCGGATGCGTCGGTGGCAACCGATCCGATGACCTTTCCGCTAGTCGCGTCGACCACCTGCACGTCGACGTAGCGAGCGGGCTTGAGCGGCTCGACGCCGGTGAATCCCGTCTCGTCGAATTCGCGGTCGCGGTACGACACGGTGCCGCTGGCGGTCCAGTTCGCCGATGCGGTCCCGAAGGTGGCGGCGAGGAACAGGGCGGCGACGACCCGACATGCGCCGCGGCCTGCCCCTCGGCGGATCAAGGGATCCGCTCCGCGCGCCCGGCGGGGAACTCGGCCGCGCCGTTCCGGATCACGGGAGCGACCCCGGGCGTGCCGACGGGTACGCCGACGCCCTCGTGCACGTGAACGCTCCCGAGCAGGGCGTCGAGGCCGAACGCGAGGACCCCGCCTCCGGTCGCGGGAGGATCCACCGCGAGGTCGAGCACGAGCGTCGTCCCCGCAGGGAGGTCGCCCAGCGCGAGCCCGGCGGACGGCCAGGTGCCCGGGACGGCGCCGGCAAGAGGGGAGCCTTCGAGGCGCCGCGCGGAAACGAGGCGGACCGCCGCGGCCGGCGGGACGGAGGCGCCCAGGCGGATCGCCTGAAGCGGCGTCTGAAGGGTCAGCGTGAGGCGCAACTCCGGAGCGGCACCGGCCTCTTCCGGCGCCGACCACTCGTAACGGAACGCGACGCGTCCGTCAGGCTCGCGGGCCACTACCTTCGCTGCGAGCAGGCAGCACACGATGCCCACGGTCGTAAGACCCCGAAGGCGGTGCATTGGCTCCCCAGCTGGCTTCAACCCGGCGCGACCGCCGGCTCCCCACCTGCCGCGGGTGTCCGGTCCGCGGCAGCGCCGTTAATCTACTTCGAACGGGCCGAATCCGGGGATGTATTTCGGGCTGGGGAACGAGGGAGAGCGGCCGGTCCGGCTAGCCGCCCTGCATCATCATCAGGAAGTCCTCGTTCGACTTGGACTTGGACATCTTGTCGATGAGGAGCTCCATCGCCTCCACCGGCGACATCTGATTGAGGATCTTGCGCAGAATCCAGACCTTGTTGAGCTGCTCCTTGGCGAGCAGCAGCTCTTCCTTGCGCGTGCCGGAGGCCTCGATGTTGATCGAGGGGAAGACCCGGCGGTCGGTGAGCTTCCGGTCGAGGTGGAGTTCCATGTTCCCGGTTCCCTTGAACTCCTCGAAGATCACGTCGTCCATGCGGGAGCCGGTGTCGATGAGGGCCGTCGCCATGATGGTCAGGGACCCGCCCTCTTCGACGTTGCGCGCCGCGCCGAAGAAGCGCTTCGGGCGCTGGAGGGCGTTGGCGTCGAGCCCGCCGGAGAGGACCTTGCCGGAGGGAGGCTGCACGGTGTTGTAGGCGCGGGCCAGCCGCGTGATCGAGTCGAGGAGGATGACCACGTCCTTCTTGTGCTCGACCAGGCGCTTGGCCTTCTCGATGACCATCTCGGCGACGTGGACGTGCTGCTGGGCCGGCTCGTCGAAGGTCGACGCCACGACCTCGCCCTGGACCGAGCGCTGCATGTCCGTGACCTCTTCGGGGCGCTCGTCGATCAGCAGGACGATCAGGTAGACCTCGGGGTGGTTCCGGGTGACCGAGTTGGCAATCGACTGCAGCAGCATCGTCTTCCCGGTGCGCGGCGGGGCGACGATGAGCCCGCGCTGCCCCTTTCCGATCGGGGTCAGCAGGTCCATGATCCGCCCGGCGACCGCGTCGGGCGCCGTTTCGAGCTTGAGCTTCTCCTGCGGGTAGAGGGGCGTCAGGTTGTCGAAGAAGATCCGGTCGCGCAGGCGCTCGGGGTCGTCGAAGTTGACGGCGAGCACCTTGATCAGCGCGAAGTAGTTCTCGTCCTCCTTCGGGGGGCGGACTTGCCCCGAGACGGTGTCCCCGGTGACGAGCCCGAAGCGCTTGATCTGCGACGGGGAGACGTAGATGTCGTCGGGTCCGGGAAGGTAGTTGTAGTCCGGATGCCTCAGGAACCCGTACCCGTCCTGCAGGACCTGGAGCACACCCTCGGCGAAGACCAGACCGCTCTTCTCCGACTGCGCCTTCATGATCTCGAAGACGAGGTCCTGCTTGCGCATCCCCGCGGCACCCTCGACCCCCAGGCCGTGCGCGGCGTCGGCGAGCTGCTGGCTCGTCATCTTGTAGAGCGAGTTCAGGTCGACCGAGCCTTCGCCGCCGGGGGTGCCCCCGCCCTCGGGGCCGTCGAGCATGTCCACCGCCTCGTCGATCGGCACGTCGGCGGGGAACGGCGGCCGCTGCTCGTTGGGGAGGCCGGAATGGCGGCGGCGATTGCCGCCTCGGTCGTGGCCTCCGTGGCCGCGGCGGCCGCGGGGACGTCCTTCGGACATATGGACCTCTCGGGTGGGATGTTCTTCCAGAAGTTTCTGCGGCGCAACGACTATACCATCGGGCTTCTCGGGGCGTCCATCCCCGCAGTGTAGACTCCCGCCGTGCTGTCCCGTCGCGATGCGGCTGCCGCGGCCGTGCTCTTCGTACTGGTGGCGGCGACCTTCGCGCCCGCCCTGCGCAACGGCTTCGCGGACATCGACGACCCCGAATACGTCACGGAAAACGCGCACGTGCGCGCGGGCCTGAGCCTTCCGGGATTCGCCTGGGCGGCGGGGACGACCGCGGCCGCCAACTGGCATCCGCTGACCTGGGTGTCGCATATGGCGGACGTCTCGCTGTTCGGCCTCGACCCGCGCGGCCATCACGCCACCAGCGTCGGGCTGCACGCGGCCGCCACCGCCCTCTTCTACCTGGCGCTGTCGGGGATGACGGGCCGCACGGGCGCGTCGTTCTTCGCCGCGGCGCTGTTCGGCGTCCACCCGCTGCGCGTCGAGTCGGTCGCCTGGGTCGCCGAGCGCAAGGACGTCCTCTCGGTGGCCTTCGCGATGGCGACCCTGCTCGCTTATGCCGCGTACGCGAGAAGGCCCGCGCCGCGCCGCCTGGCCGCCGTCTCCCTCCTCTACCTGTGCGGCCTGCTCGCGAAACCGATGCTCGTCACGCTCCCGCTCGCGCTGCTCCTCCTCGACGCCTGGCCGCTCGGACGCCTGCGCCGCCCTTCGGATCTCGGAGCGCTCCTGCGCGAGAAGACCCCGCTCCTCCTCCTGGCCGCGGCCTCGTGCGTCGCGACGCTGACGGCCCAGAGCCACGGCCGTGCCGTGGCGTCCCTCGAGGTGCTCCCGCTCGCGACGCGCCTCGCCAACGCCGCGGTCAGCGTGCTCGTCTATCTTGGACAGCTCGCCTGGCCCTCGAAGCTGGCATTCTTCTACCCGCACGCGGCCTACACCGGAGCACCCGACCTGGCCCCGTGGCGAGTGGCCGCAGCAGTCGTCGTCATCGCCGCTCTGTCCGCGATCGCGTGGCGGCAGCGCTGCGGACGGCCGTACCTCGCGGTCGGCTGGGCCTGGTACCTGATCGCGCTCGTGCCGGTCCTGGGGATCGTCCAGGTCGGAGCCCAGGCTCACGCCGATCGATACACGTACCTGCCGTCGGTGGGCCCGGTGATCGCGGCGGTCTGGGCGCTCGACGAGACGGCGCTCCGCCGCGGAGAGACGGCCCTGCGCGCGGCCGCGGTCGCCGGAGCGATCGCCGTGGCGGCCCTGTGCGCCGTGACGGTCCGGGACGTGGGCCTCTGGCGGGAGCCCCGCACGCTCTACGAGCATGCGCTCGCCGTGACCGAGCGGAATTACGTCGCGCACAACAACCTCGGGACGATCCTCGCGAAGGAGGGGAAGCTCGCGGAAGCCCAGGCGCACTTCGAGCAAGCGGTTCGCGTCTGCCCCGGGTACGCGGAGGGGGAGGACAATCTCGGAACCTGCCTGCTGAAGGCCGGGCGCGCGCGGGAGGCGATCGCGCATTTCGAGGCGGCGGCGGCTTCTGCCCCGCTCGAGCCGATGATCCACAACAATCTCGGGAATGCGCTGATCGCCGCCGGCTCGGCCGGCGACGGGATGAAGGAGCTCGGCGAGGCGATCCGCCTCGACCCGGCGTACGCGACCGCGCACTTCAACTTGGCCATGGCGCTGGCACGAGCGGGGCACGCGGACGAGGCGCTCGAGCACTTCGACGCGGCGATCCGGTACGCCCCCGACCAGGCGGAGGCGTGGGCGAACCGCGGCCTGCTGCGCGCCACGCTCGGGCGCAAGCAGGAGGCGGCGTCCGATTACCGCGAGGCCCTGCGCCTCCGGCCGGGCTGGCCGGACGTCGAGCGGGCGCTTCGCGCGACGGAGGAGTGATGGCGCAGAGGATCGGGGTGGTGCTTGCGGGAGGACTGGGGCGCCGGCTCGGCAAGCCGAAGGGGGACGTCGTCCTCGGCGGCAGCACGCTCGCCGATCGCGCCGCCCGCGCGCTCAAGCCGCTATGCGGCAGCGTGATCGTGAGCATCGCGCGGGGCGCGATCAGCCCCGCGCAGGGATTCCCGTCGGTGGAGGACCGCGTCGCCTCCGCCGGGCCGCTCGCGGGGATCGCGGCGGCGTTCGCTTCGACGGGGCGCGCCGATCTCCTCGTGCTCGCCTGCGATTACCCCGCGGTCGGACCGAGCTTCCTGCGGTCGCTCGTGGCCGCGTCGGAAGGTCCCGAGGACCTGGTCTTCCCGGTCGATGCTCACGGCCGCGACCACCCGCTCGTCGGGCTCTGGCGGCGCAGCGCCGAGCCGGCCGTCACCGCGGCGCTCGCCGGCAAGGCCTACAAGGTCGCCGCGTTGTTTCCCGACCTGTCGGTGCGGCGCCTGCCCGCGGCGATCTTCCCGAACTTCGATCTCGCGCACGTCTTGAGGAACGTCAACTGGGCGGCCGACCTCGAGGAATTCGCCTAGGACGTCTCAGGCGGACAGCCGGTCGAGCACCTCGGCGAGCGCGCCGTAGAAGCGCCCCACGGAAGGGACGCTCACGCGCTCGTCAGGGGAGTGCGCCCCCTCGATCTGCGGTCCGAAGGAGACCATGTCGAGACCGGGGACCTTCTCGCCGAGCAGGCCGCACTCGAGACCGGCGTGGATCGCGGTGACCCCGGGCTCCTTCTCCCAGCGCCGGCGGTAGACGTCGCGGACGACCGCCAGGGCCTTCGAGAGCATGTTCGGCTTCCATCCCGGGTACCCGTCCTTCGGGGTGACGGTGCCTCCGGCGAGCGCCGCCGCGGCGCGAACCGACGCCACGACCGCGCGCAGCGTCGGGGCGACGCTCGAGCGGCTCGAGGTGACGACCCGGACCGAATCGTCGGCGGAGACGACGACCGCGAGGTTGTTCGACGTCTCGACGAGCCCGGGGATGTCGGGGCTCATCGCGAGAACCCCGTGCGGGAGCGCCATCATCAGGCGCACGAGGCGGTCGGAGTCGGCGGGGGAGAGCACGCGGCGCGGCGCGTCGTGCGGGCTCACCTCGATCTCGAGCCCGTCGTCGATCCGGGCGAGCTCGATCCGGAACGCCGCCGTCATCTCGCGCGCGGTCGCCTCGAGCCGCGTCCGCGCCGCGGCGTCCACCGCGACGATGGCCTCGGCCTCACGCGGGATCGCGTTGTGCTTCGAGCCGCCGGCGATCGAGCCGATCGCGCAGGGGATGCGCGCGTCGGAAGCCGCTTGGAGGATCCGCGCGAGCAGCTTGAGCGCGTTCCCGCGATTCTCTACGATGTTGAGGCCGGAATGCCCGCCGCGCAGCCCGCGGATCGCCAGGCGCGCGCCGGCGCTGCCTGCGGGGGCCGTGCGTGTGACCGCGAGGTCGATCAGCGAGTCCTCCCCGCCGGCGCAGCCGACGTAGATCACGCCGTCCTCCTCGGAGTCGAGATTGAGGAGAACGCGCCCGGTCACGATCGAAGGATCGAGGTCCTTGGCGCCTGTCAGGCCCGTCTCCTCGTCCACCGTGAAGAGCAGCTCGAGGGGGCCGTGCGCGATGCCGGCATCGGTCGCGACCGCGAGGGCTGCGGCGACTCCGATCCCGTTGTCGGCGCCGAGCGTCGTGCCGGTCGCGCTGACCCAGTCCCCCGAGAGGCGGGGCCGGATCGGGTCGCGATCGAAGTCGTGCGTCACGTCCCTGTTCTTCTCGCAAACCATGTCGAGGTGTGTCTGGAGGATCACCACCGGAGCCGCCTCGCGGCCGGGGGAGGCGGGGACCGCGAGCACGACGTTGCCGCGCGCGTCCTGCCGAACCACGGCCCCCGCGGCGCGCCCGGTCGCGATCACGAACGCGGCGGCCTTCTCCTCGTGCCCCGAGGGCCGCGGGATCGCGGCGAGGCTTCCGAAGTGGCGCCAGAGGTGCGCGGGGGCGAGACCGGACAGAGGGTCGCTCATGAGGTCCTCCTCGGGGGAAGCGGGCACAGTACCACCGGCGCCGGGACGGCCTGAGACATAATCCGCGCGTGCCGCAACGGAAGCTCACGCACGTCGACGCGAAGGGGGCCGCGCGGATGGTCGACGTCGGCGCCAAGCCGCCCACCGCGCGCTCGGCGCAAGCCGGCGGCGAGATCCGTTTCTCGAAGGAAGCGTTCGCGCTCCTTTCGGGCAACCGGCTCGCCAAGGGGGACGCGCTGGCGGTCGCGCGTCTGGCGGGGATCCAGGCCGGGAAGCGCACCGCGGAGTGGATCCCGCTCTGCCACGTCGTGCCGCTCGATCATCTCGACGTGGCCATCCGGCTCGACGCCCGCCGCAGGACGGCCGTCGTGACCGCGTCGGCCGCGGCGCGCTGGTCGACCGGTGTCGAGATGGAGGCCCTCGTGGCCGTCGCGGCGGCGCTGCTCGCGCTGTACGACATGGCGAAGGCGGTGGACCGGGGGGCGACGATCGGCGCGATCGGCGTCCTCGCCAAACGCGGAGGCCGGTCGGGCGTCTGGACCCGGACGCGCCGGAGGACGTAGGCCGGCTGCTAGGATGGGGCCGGGAGGATACGCATGAAAGCCCTGACATCGGCGGCGGTCGTTGTCGCGTTGACGCTCGTCCCGTCGTTCCCGGCGCGCGCCGAGTTGTTCAGCAAGGCGTACGAGTTCAAGAAGAACACGGTCCTCCAGGTCGGCACGATGCTCGAGCACGGACTGCGCCTCGACTCGATCGAGTTCATCGTCGCGGGGGACGACGGCTCGCCCTCGGGTCTGTTCGACACCCCCAAGGTGAAGATCGCGATCTCGAACATCGGGGAGAAGTCGGTGAAGGTCGCGATCTCTCTCGCGGTCACCGACGAGGCAAACCGGCTCGTGGGAGTTGCGAGCGGCGGGACGAAGCTGTTTCCGCTCCGCGCCGACCGCCAGATGACCTACTCGCTCGACTTCGACGGCGCCAACTCGCAGCTTGCGACGGGAACCGCCTTCCGCATCACGATCGAGGCGAAGTAGCCCCCCCGGCGGCTGTCCGCCGCAGGGGACAGCACTCGCCGGCGCGAGTACGACCGTGTAATCGCTCTCCCGATCGAGGCTCGGCAACGGCCGCGCGGCCGCGTCTTTGTGCGGACACCGCGGCGGCACGCAGCGTGCAATCTCATCCGGGCGACCCTAGATTCGCAGCCGGGCCACGCCACCTTTGGAGGCCCAGGGAGGAGCCGCCGTGAAGACCGTCCTTCTCGTCGCAACGCTCGCCGTGCTGACCCCAGCGTCGTACGCCGGAGTCGACGTGTCGTTCGGAGCGAACGTCCCCGTCGGCGACGACGGTCACCTGTTCTTCAACATCTCGTCGCACTACTTCGACCGCGAGCCGGCGGTCGTGCAGACGTGGGCTCCGCGATACTCGAATCCCGACGACTTCGCGGTGTCGATGTGGATCGCGCAGCGCTCGGGCCGTTCCCCCGATTTCGTCTTCTCGCTGCGCCACAGCGGCATGCCCTGGATCGACGTGGGCGCGCGCTGCGGCGTCCCGGCCGAGGCCTGGTACGTCCCAGTGCCGGCCGAGCGTGTGGCACCCCCTTACGGCCACGCCTACGGCTACTGGGCGAAGCACAACGCCGATCCGCACTACGCGATCCGCTTCAACGACCACGACGCCCGCGACCTCGTGGCGATGCGCATGGCGCACGAGTACTACGGCGTCTCGCCGGAGGTCGCGATGCAGTGGCGGCACTCAGACGGCAACATCCAGACGATGATGGCCCGCCGGTATCGCGACCGGCACGAGCACGAGGGCGGCGATCACGACGCCCAGGGACACGATCAGGATCACGGCCACGGCCACGGCCATGGAAACGGTCACGGCCATGACAAGGATCACGGGCACGAGGGTAACGACCACTGACCGCGGAGTGAACCGGGTCCGGTAAACCGGGCTCGTCGGGGCTCGAGGACGGGGGTGGCGGTGACGCCTAGAACATCCCCTCCTCGAGCAGTCCTTTCTCCCTGAGCCAATCCGGGTTGAGCTTCGAGAGGTAGCGCTCCCCGGAATCCGGGAACAGCGTCACGATCAAGGCGCCGGCCGGGGCCCTCGCGGCGACCAGGCGCGCCCCGGCGGCGGCCGCCCCCGAGGACGAGCCGACGAAGATCGCCTCCTTGCGGGCGAGCTCGAACACCGCGCGATACGCCGAGCGGTCGTCGACGGGGACGATCTCGTCGATCGTGTCCCACCAGACGGTGGAGGGCAGGAAGTCCTCGCCGATGCCGTCGATCAGGTACTGGTGGATCTGCTCGGCGGGGGGGAGCGTCCCGTGCTCCTTGTAGTAGGTGTAGACGCTTCCGACCGTGTCGATCCCGACGACGCGGATCGCGGGGTTCTTCTCCTTCAGGTACCGCGCGGCCCCGCCGATCGTCCCCCCGGTGCCGACGCCGGCGACCCAGTGCGTGATCTTCCCCTCCGTCTGCTCCCAGATCTCGGGCCCGGTCGTCCGGTAGTGCGCCTCGGGGTTCGCCGGGTTGTAGTACTGGTACGGCAGGTACGCGCCGCGCTCGTCGCGGATCCGCTCGGCCACCTTGTAGTACGACCGCGGATCGTCGGCGGCCACGTTCGTGGGGCAGGTGATCACCTCGGCGCCGAAGGCGCGCAGGAGCGACACCTTCTCCTTCGGGATCTTGTCGGGAGCGGTGCACACGAGCTTGTACCCGCGGATCGCCGCCGCCATCGCGAGCGCGACGCCGGTGTTTCCCGAGGTCGGCTCGACGACGGTCCCTCCCGGGCGCAACCGCCCGTCCTTCTCGCCGGCCTCGATCAGCGCGAGCCCGATGCGGTCCTTCACCGACGATCCGGGATTGAACGATTCGATCTTCGCCGCGATCGCGGCGCCTTCGGGGTGGAAGCGCCTGAGGCGGACGAGCGGCGTGTTCCCGAGCGTGTCGAGGATCGAGTCGTGGATCGGCATGGTCTTCCCGGCGCGAATGATACCCTCACCCCCCAATTCCGAGCGGAGGGTTCGGTGGCTTCGAAGGCAAAAACGCGGCGGAGCGCGCGCCCGGGATTCGCCACGCGCGCGATCCACGCGGGGCAGCACGTCGACCCGACGACCGGCGCCGTGATGCAGCCGATCTACCAGGTGTCCACCTACCGGCAGCCGGCGCTGGGGGCGGGGTGGAAGTACGACTACGCGCGCACGATCAACCCGACGCGCGAGGCCCTGGAGCGCGCCCTCGCCGATCTCGACGGGGGACTCGAGGCACGCTGCTTCGCGTCGGGGATGTCCGCGATCGCGGCCGCGATGAATCTCCTCCGCTCCGGCGATCACGTCATCGTCTCGCGGAACGTCTACGGAGGGACGTATCGGCTGTTCGAGGGGCTCCTGCGGCAGTTCGGTCTCGCCTTCAGCTGGGTGGACACCTCGAACCTCCGGAACGTCGAGGCCGCGCTCCGGCCCGAGACCCGCATGCTCTACGTGGAGACTCCGACGAACCCGGTCCTCGGCCTGACCGATCTCGCGCAGGCCGGGCGCCTGGCGCGGAAGGCCAAGCTCCGCCTCGTCGTCGACAACACGTTCATGACCTCGTACTTCCAGCGGCCGCTGGCCCTGGGCGCGGACGTGGTCGTCTATTCGACGACGAAGTTCCTGAACGGCCACAGCGACAGCGTGGGCGGCGCGGTGATCACCGCGCGCGAGGAGGACGCGCGGCGGATCCAGTGGATCCAGAACTCGGTCGGCGCGATCCTCTCGCCGATGGACTCGTTCCTCGTTCTGCGCGGCCTCAAGACGCTTCCGGTGCGGATGGAGCGGCACGACGCGAGCGGGCGGGAGGTCGCGGCGTGGCTTTCGAGGCATCGCAAGGTGCGCACGGTCCACTATCCGGGTCTTCCGACGCATCCACAGCATGCGCTCGCGAAGAGACAGATGAGCGGGTTCGGCGGGATGATCAGCTTCGACGTCGGATCGCTCGCGACGGCGAAGCGGTTGCTCAAGCGCGTCGAGATCTGCGCGCTCGCGGAGAGCCTCGGAGGCGTCGAGACGCTGATCTCGCACCCGGCGTCGATGACCCACGGCTCGGTGCCGCGCGAGGAGCGTCAGAAGATCGGCGTGACCGACGCGCTCGTCCGCATCTCCGTCGGCCTCGAGGATCCCGCCGACCTGATCGCCGACCTCGACCGGGCGCTCTCGGCCTAGCGCACGCTCTCGTCGATCCAGGCGAGGTAGGCGGGATCGCCCTCGGCGATCCGCAGGAGCACGACCTCGGGCAGCTCGTAGGAGTGAAGCTCCCGGATCGCTTGGCGGACGGACTCGAACCGCTCGGCGCGCGTCTTGACGACGAGCAGGCATTCGTCGTCGGTCCGCACCTCGCCCTTCCAGCGGTAGGTCGAGTGGACCCCGGGAACGACGTTCACGCAGGCGGCGAGGCCCCTATCCACGAGGCCCCGGGCGATACGATCGGCCTCGGCGACATCGCCGGCGGTGCTCAGGATGATGGCGTGATCGAAGAGCACCGGCCGAGTCTATCACGATGAATCTTTTGCACTTGTAGACGGTGCACCCATAAGCTATAGTCGCGCCGCGCCTGAGTCAGGGGGGTCTCCCCTCGAACGCATAGTCACACGATCGACTAGAGCATAGGAGCCTGACCCCGTTGGACGCCTCAAACGCCTCCGGCCGGATCAAGGACATCGTCGCCCGCGAGGTGCTCGACTCCCGCGGCAACCCCACCGTCGAGGTCGACGTACTGCTCGAGGGAGGCGTGCTCGGCCGCGCGGCGGTGCCCTCCGGGGCCTCGACCGGCTCGCGCGAGGCGCTCGAGCTGCGCGACGGCGACGCCAAGCGCTACGCGGGGAAGGGGGTCCTGAAGGCGATCGAGCACATCGAGCGCGTGATCGCTCCGGCCGTCATCGGGTTCGAGGCGGTGAACCAGGTCTTCCTCGACGAGACGATGAAGGACCTCGACGGGACGCCGAACAAGTCGAAGCTCGGCGCCAACGCGACGCTCGCGGTCTCGATGGCCTCGGCGCGAGCGGCCGCCGACCTGCTCGGGATGCCGCTCTACCGCTACCTCGGCGGCGCGAACACGAAGGTCCTGCCCGTCCCGCTGATGAACGTCTTGAACGGCGGCGCGCACGCGGACAACAACGTCGACGTGCAGGAGTTCATGATCGCGCCGGTCGGCTTCGATACGTTCAACCGCGCGCTGCGCGCCGGGGTCGAGTGCTATCACGCCCTGAAGAGCGTGCTGAAGTCGAAGAAGCTCTCGACTGCGGTCGGCGACGAGGGCGGCTTCGCGCCGAACCTCGCCTCGAACGAGCAGGCGCTCGAGGTGCTCGTCGAGGCGATCAAGAAAGCCGGATACAAGCCGGGGAAGGACGTGGCGCTAGCGCTCGACGTCGCCGCCTCCGAGTTCTACGAGACGGGCAGCTACGTCCTCGAAGCCGAGAAGCAGCCGAACAAGTCCGGCCCCGAGCTGATCAAGATCTACGAGCGCTGGTGCAAGGAGTACCCGGTCGTCTCGATCGAGGACGGGATGGCGGAAGGGGACTGGACGGGCTGGAAGGGGATCACCGAGGCGCTCGCCGGGAAGATCCAGCTCGTCGGCGACGACCTGTTCGTGACCAACACCGAGATCCTGGCGAAGGGGATCGCGCAGCGGATCGCGAACAGCGTGCTGATCAAGGTGAACCAGATCGGGACGCTCACCGAGACGCTCGACTGCATCCAGATGGCCCACCGGGCCGGGTACTCGTGCATCGCCTCGCACCGCTCCGGCGAGACCGAGGACGCGCTGATCTCGGATCTCGCCGTGGCGCTCAACCTCGGGCAGATCAAGACCGGCGCTCCGGCCCGCGGCGAGCGGACCGCGAAGTACAACCAGCTCCTCCGGATCGAGGAGGAGCTCGGCGACGACGCGCGCTACGCCGGCTGGAGCGCGTTCCCGCGCGCGCGCGCCTAGAGGCCGACCGGAGACGATGGGCGTCGTAATCCGCTTCCCGCGACGGAAAGGCCGTGGCGCCGCCAACGAGCGCCCGCTGTTTCCGGGATGGGAGCAGCGCGACGCCAAGCCGGACGCAAACCGCACCTCGGGCACCGACGCGCGCAAGCACGTATTCCGCTCGGACGCTCTCGTCGACGATCTTCCGCGCCCCGGCGTCGCCCCCGACCCCACGATCGAGCGCCGCCGCCGCAGGATCCGCCGGAGCGTGATCATGGCCTGCTGTGCCGTGTTCGTTCTCGGACTGGTGGTCTCGCTCTTCGCGCGGGAGGGCGTCATGGACGTGCGGCGGCAGCGGCGCGCGTACGCGTTGCTCAAAGATGAAGTCGCCGCCGATCAGGATCGCGTGCAGGCGCTCAAGCAGCGCGTCGACGACCTCGTGCACGACCCCACCGCCGTCGAGGCGCTCGCGCGCGAGCAGCTCGACTACGCCGCCCCCGGCGAGATCGTCCTGCTGCTGCCCGGCCGCGATTCCGATACCACCCCTGGCCTTGACGATCGGCGCGGTTCTGGTATCGTTCCCGGCGCAGCACGCACACCATGAC
>DATKHQ010000050.1:0-9200 GCA_035510175.1 Candidatus Sulfotelmatobacter sp.
GTATTCCGCCGTCCGCATCACGCATCTCCCGACGAACACCGTGGTCCAGTGCCAGGACGAGAAGTCGTGGCACAAGAACAAGGCGCGGGCGATGCAGGTCCTCCGCTCGCGTCTCTACGACCGGATGCTCCAGGAGCAGCAGGCAAAGATCGCCGCGGAGCGCCGCGGGCAGATCGGCTCGGGGGACCGGAGCGAGAAGATCCGAACGTACAACTTCCCGCAGGACCGGATCACCGACCACCGCATCGGCCTCACCGTCCACGATCTCCCGAGCCGCATGAACGGGGCGATCGGGGACATCATCGAGGCGCTCACCGCGCACGACCAGGCCGCCCGGCTCCAGGCGGAGGTCCGCGCGTGACCTCTCCGGCGGGTCGGACCGTCGGGGAGATCCTCGAGAACGCGACGCGCCGGCTGATCGAAGCGGGAGTCCCCGATGCGCGCGCGGACGCGCTCGCCCTGTTCGGACACCTCCTCGGCACCGATCGCGGCGGCGTCGTCGCGCGACGGCCGGAGACGGTGGATCGCGCCGTCGCGGAGCGGATGGACGCGCTGGTCGCCGCGCGCGCCGCCCGCCGCCCCCTCCAGCAGATCACGGGCCACGTCGACTTCCGGGGCCTCGACCTCGTCGTCGACGAGCACGTCCTGATCCCGCGCCCCGAGACCGAGGGGCTCGTCGACGCGGTGCTCGAGGAGACCCTCCCCGCCGGGGCGCGCATCGCCGATCTCGGCACGGGGAGCGGGTGCGTCGCGGTCGCGCTGGCTGTCGCGCGTCCGGGCTGGCGGGTCGACGCCGTGGACGTCTCGTCGGAGGCGCTCGCGGTGGCGGAGCGCAACGCCGCGCGCCACGGTGTCGCCGGCCGCGTCCGGACGATCGAGGGAGACTTCGCCCGTGCGGCTGTCGGCGACGCCGCGCCCTACGACGCGGTGGTCTCGAACCCCCCCTACGTCCCGGAGGACGAGTGGCGGGGCCTGCAGGAAGAGGTCCGCGCGCACGAGCCGAAGCTCGCCCTGGTCCCGGGTCCCACGGGGCACGAAGCCTACGCCGCGGTCGCCGCGGCCGCCGCCAGGATGCTCCTCCCCGGCGGGCTCGTGGCGCTCGAGCTGGGCTGGACGAGCGAGCCAGCCGTGCGGGAGATCGTCGCGCGCCACGGGTTTCGCGCCGTGCGGACGCGCCCCGACCTCCAGGGGATCCCGAGGATCCTCACCGCGCGCCGGCCATGACGCGCCCCGGCCGCAGCCCCGCCCTGCGCGTCGAGGAGGCGCGGGCGATCCTGCTCGATGCGATCGTGCCGCTCCCCGCCGAGGAAACCGGGCTCGACGACGCGCTGTCCCGCACGCTCGCGGAGCCCGTCGTCGCCGACCACGACGTTCCCGCGGCTGATCGCTCCGCGATGGACGGCTTCGCCGTGCGGGCGGCCGACGTCGCGCGCCCGGGCACCGGGCTGCGTGTCGTCGGGGAGGTTCGCGCCGGGGCCTCCCCGGCGGGCGTTCGCGTCGGCGCGGGCGAAGCGGTTCGCATCTTCACCGGCGCTGTCGTTCCCGAGGGCGCGGACGCGGTCGTCATGCTCGAGCTCGCCACGGACGATCGGCCGGCCGCGACCGTGGCGATTCACGACCGTCCGTCCCCCGGCCAGCACGTGCGCCGCCGGGGAGAGGACCGCCGCGCGGGGGAGACGGTGGTCGAGGCCGGTTCCGTGCTCCGTGCGGCGCACCTGGGAGCGCTCGCCGCTGTCGGGCGCTCGCGCGTGCGCGTCGTGCGCGCGCCGCGCGTCGCCGTCCTGTCCACCGGGGACGAGGTCGTCCCGGTCGAGGCCGACCCCGCGCCGTACCAGGTCCGCAACTCGAACGCCCACGCGCTCCGCGCGCAGCTGCGCGAGATGGGGATCGAGGGGACGCTCCTCGGGATCGCGAAGGACGACCGCGCCAATCTCGATGCGCTCGTGGCCCGGGGACTCGCCGCCGACGTGTTGCTTATGACCGGGGGGGTCTCGGTCGGCGCCTACGACCTCGTGGGCGAGGCTTTGGCGCGGGCCGGCTGCGAGGTCCTGTTCCACAACGTCGCGATGAGGCCCGGCAAGCCGATCCTCGCCGCGCGGCGAGGGGCTTCGCTCGTGCTCGGTCTCCCCGGAAACCCCGTCTCGGCGTTCGCGAGCTTCCATGTGTTCGTGGCCGCGGCCCTGCGCAAGCTGATGGGCGATCCACAGCCGGTGCGCCCGCGCCTTCGCGCGACGCTCCTCGAGCCGCTCCGCACGAAGCCGGGACGGGCGACGTGGTCGCCCGCGCGCCTCCACTGGACCGACGGGCGTCCGGTCGTGCGGCCCGTCCCCACCGCCAGCAGCGGCGACGCCGCGGCACTCGCGGCGGCGGACGCGTTCATCGTCACCGAGGCCGAGGCCGGACCCCTCCCGGCCGGCTCGGAGGTCGACGTCGAGCCCTGGGCCGGACCCGTGCGCTGACCGCCGGAGCCCCCGTACGGCACGGGTATACTTCCGTCTCGAAACCGCACCGGAAGACCGACGTGGCGACCAACGAAGGGAATCGCGGACCCGGGACCGTGGTTGCGGCCGCCGCCATGTCGCTCGCCGTCTACGCGGCGCTCGCGGTTTCGGGCGATCTCCGGTCGCGCCCCGCCGTGTACGTGGTCGGGCATCTGGTGCTCGTGGCCCTGATGCTGTTCGTCTGGAAGGCGACCGGCCGCAGCGGCCGCCGCGCGTGGCGGGTGGTCCTCGTTTCGGCCGCCGCGTTCCGGCTCGTCATGGCCACGGCCCCCCCGACGCTCTCCGACGATATCTATCGCTACGTGTGGGACGGCAGCGTGCAGGCGGCGGGGCATCACCCGTACCGTTACGCGCCGGCGGATCCCGAGCGCGCGGAGTTCCGGTCGCTTCCCGTCACCGCGCGGATCCATGACCCCGAGACCGTCACGAGCGAGGCCCCGCTGGCGGAGCTGTGCTTCGCGGGGCTCGCGGCCGCGAAGCTGGGCGTCACCGGATTCAAGCTGGCGATCGCGCTGGCCGACCTCGGTGTGGTCGCCGCGATGATCGGGCTCCTGAACGCGTACGGAGCGCCGCGAGAGCGGGCCGTGCTGTACGCCTGGAACCCGCTCGCCATCGTCGAGACCGCCGGGAGCGGACACATCGAGCCGCTCGGTGTCGCGCTCGTGATCCTGTGCGTGATGGCGTTGACGCGCGGTCGGCCGGTCGCCGCGGCGGCGGCGCTCGGTGCCGCGATCCAGGCGAAGCTCGTTCCCGTGCTTCTCCTCCCCGGCTTCGCGCGGCGCCTGCGCACACACGCCGTCCTGGTCCTGGCGGTGGTCGTTCTGGCCCTGGGTGCGGTCTACGCGCTGCGCGGCCCGGCGCTGGGAGCCGGGCTCCTCCCCACGGTACAGCGCTTCGAGCACGGCTCGATCGTGTATCCGGCGATCGAGAGCCTCTACGAGCGGCTCGATCCCGCGCCCGCGCTTAGGGGGGCCATCGCCTGGGCGCAGTCGCGATGGGGGAGCGCCGACACGCGCGTCTGGGACGCGCTGAACCGGATGGCGGGGCCCGAGGAGCTGGCGCGCCTGACGGTGCTGGCGGTTCTGCTGGGGTGGGCCCTGGCGCAGTCGGCGCGAGCGCGGATCACGCCCCTGCGCGAGGCACGCCTGGTCCTCGGCGCGGCGATCCTGCTCGCGCCGGCCTGCCATCCCTGGACCGTGCTCTGGGCTCTTCCTCTTGCCGCCGCCGAGGGGGCGTATGCCTGGGTCCTGCTGGCGGCGCTGGTCCCGCTGCAGTACCTCGCGGGAGAGGGCGACGTTCCCTGGCCCTTGCGCTTCGCGATCCTCACGCCGCCGATCGTCTGGATGGCGTGGGACTCGATCCGGTCCGTCCGCGCGGCTCGCGCAGCGCCCGACGCCGTCGGAACGCGCGCGGCGGCGGTGTAGCGGGATGGCGCATCCCTTCCTCGCCGCGCTTCTCGCGCGCGCCCGCGAGCGCCCCGCGCGGATCGCGCTCCCCGAGGCCACGGACCCACGCACGCTGGCGGCAGCCAGCCGCCTCGCCCGCGAGGGGATCGCGATCCCCGTCCTCGTCGGCGCGCGCGCGGAGGTGCTCTCGGCCGCCCGGGCCGCGGCGGCCGACCTCGACGGGATCGCGATCGAGGACCCCGCGGCATCGGAGAACGCAGCACTCGTCGCCCACGCGATCGCCCAGGCGATCGAGGGGACGAAGACGACCCCGGAGGAGGCGGCCTCGTGGCTGTCCGATCCGGTCTACTTCGCCGACGGGATGCTCCGTGCCGGGCTCGTCGCCGGGTCGGTCTCCGGTGCTTCGCACACGACCGCCGACACGCTCCGCGCGGCCCTGAAGGTGGTGCGCCCTGCGCCGGACGTGTCGCTGGTCTCGTCGTTCTTCCTGATGGCGCTGCGCGAGCCGACCCCGGCGGGGGACGACGTGCTGGCGTTCTCCGACTGCGCGCTGGTCCCCGACCCCGACGCCGAGCAGCTGTGCGACATCGCCCGGCGCACCGCGGAGAGCTTCCGCGCGCTCACGCTCCGCACGCCGCGGGTCGCGCTGCTGTCCTTCTCCACGAAGGGAAGTGCCACCCATCCGGACGCCGCCAAGGTCGCGCGCGCGACGGAGCTCCTGCGGGCGAGCGCCCCCGGCCTCGCCTGCGACGGCGAGCTCCAGCTCGACGCCGCGATCGTCCCCGCGATCGGCGCGGGAAAGGCGCCGGGAAGCCCGGTCGCGGGCCGGGCGAACGTTCTCGTCTTCCCGAATCTCTCCGCCGGAAACATCGGGTACAAGCTGACGCAGCGACTGGCGGGGGCGGAGGCGCTCGGGCCGTTCCTCCAGGGATTGTCCCGTCCCGCGGCCGACCTCTCGCGCGGCTGCACGGCCGACGACATCGTGCTCGTCGCCGCGGTCACCGCGATCCAGTCCCGCTAGCAGGACCGGGGCGGCCACGCTATCCTCGCGCCCGGAGCCCACGAGGTGAGCGCATGACCCAACCGCCGTCCGGACCCCGGCGCGATCGCGGGGGCGAGCGCGCGCAGCGCCGCATGCCGCCCCCGGATGCGACCGGCCGCGAGGCCGAGTACTTCCTCGATCTCAAGGAGGCCGGGACTCCCGTCGTCGTCGAGATGATCGATGGCACGGTCTTCCGCGGCCACGTCGAGTACTACGACCGGGAAATGATCAAGATCAATCGTCCGGCGACCGTCGGGCCCGGGGTCTTCGTGCGCAAGAAGCACGTCCGCTGCCTCTACGAGGACAAGGGGTAGGGCGCGCGAGACGCTAGCGGACGCGCGTTCCGGGGCGGACGTCGTCCTCGAACGTGGCGACGATCGGACGGCCGTCGAGATCGGCGGCCAGCAGCATCCCCTGGCTTTCGACGCCGCGCAGCTTCGCCGGCTTCAGGTTGGCGACCACGACGATCGACTTGCCCACGAGCGCTTCCGGAGCGTAGGCCTTCGCGATCCCGGCGACGATCTGGCGCCTCTCGGTGCCGAGATCGAGTTGGAGCTTGAGGAGCTTGTCGGCTCCCTCGATCCGCTCCGCGGAGACGACGCGTGCCACGCGCAGGTTCACGCGGAGGAAGTCGTCGATCGTGATCTCTTCGGAGCCGGACGGGGCGGGCGCCTGGGCCGCCGGCGGCGCGGGAAGGTCGGGCTTCTGTTCGGACACGGGTGTCTTCTCCTCGAAATAGGCCGACTTGTCAACGCGGGCGAACAGGGGGGCGCGCTTGGCGACGCGCCCGGACGCTGGGAGGAGCCCCCAGCGGAACTCCGACAGGTCGCCAGGAATCGCGGTGCCGAGCCGGTCCGCGATCTCCGCGGAAGCACCCGGCATCACCGGCGAGATCATCGCCGCGATCTGGAGGATCGCCTCCGCCGCACCGCGAAGGACGGCGGCGTGGCGGCCGGTCTCGGCAGGATTCTTGGCGAGCGCCCACGGCGCGTGGGTCTGCAGGAACCGGTTGGCCTCGGCGGCGAGCTTGAAGGCCGCCGCGATCCCCGTCGAGAACTCGTAGGCGTCGAACGCCCGGCGCCAGGCCGCGTGAGCCTCCGCAGCGGGACCGGAGAGCTCGCGGGCCTCGGGGCGGTCGGACGGGGGCGGGAGGCCGCCGGCGAAGCCGGTCTCGCACAGCGCGATCACGCGGCTCGTCAGGTTCCCGAGCTCGTTGGCGAGATCGCCGTTGTAACGGTCGATGAGCTGCTCGTCCGAGAACGCTCCGTCGAGCCCGAACGTCATCTCGCGCAGCAGGAAGTAGCGCAGCGCGTCGGGGCCCACCGCGTCCAGGAGCGGCTGGGGACGCACGACGTTCCCCAGGGACTTCGACATCTTCGCGTCGTCCTTGAGCCACCAGCCGTGGGCGAAGATGCACTCCGGCAGCGGCAGCCCGGCAGACATCAGGAACGCCGGCCAGTAGACGGCATGGAAGCGGATGATGTCCTTGCCGACGAGGTGGACCCTCGCGGGCCAGTACCGCCGGTACAACCCCTCGTCGTCGCTGCCGTAGCCGAGCGCGCTGATGTAGTTGGTGAGGGCGTCCACCCAGACGTACACCGTGTGCGCGGGATCCCCCGGCCAGGGGATCCCCCACCGGATCGTCGTGCGGCTGATCGAAAGGTCCTTCAGGCCCGACGCGACGAACGCCTTGACCTCGTTGAACCGCGAGGCGGGCCGGACGAAGTCCGGGTGGGCCTCGTAATGCTCGAGCAGCCTTCGCTGGTAGCTCGCGAGGCGGAAGAAGTAGGACGCCTCAGAGACCGCCTCGACCGGATGTCCCTGCTCGCAGCGGCCGTCCTTGATCTGGCCCTCCGGATAGAACGCCTCGCATCCGGCGCAGTAGAGCCCCTCGTAGCTGCCGCGGTAGATGTCCCCCGCGGCGGTCATCCCCGCGAGGAGCCGGGCGACCCCCTGCGCGTGCCGCGGCTCCGTCGTGCGGATGAAATCGTCGTGCGTGATCCGAAGCGTCTTCCAGAGCGCGTGGTAGCGGGACACCACGCGGTCGGCGAGTGCGGCGGGCGGGATGCCGAGCTTGCCCGCGGCCCGCTCGATCTTCTGCCCGTGCTCGTCGGTGCCGGTCAGGAAGCGCACGTCGTGGCCGGTGGCGCGGCGGTAGCGCGCGACCGTGTCGGCGACGATGGTCGTGTACATGTGCCCGATGTGGGGCTCGTCGTTGACGTAGTAGATCGGCGTCGTGACGTAGAACGGCTCTTTCGCGCTCATCGCGTCCTCCGTCGGCCCGGCGAAGCGGCGCCGAGCGCCGCCTGCTGGACGGCGAGGAGGGGCACGCGGTGCTTGCGCGCCGCCGCCGCGCAGTCCTCGTGCTCCGGCCAGGCGTGCACGCGCTTGCCGTCGAGCCATCCGGATTTCACGCGGATCGGCCCGTAGGGTGTCGGGACCGTGCGCTCCTCCCGGGCCAGCTCGATCCGCTCCTCGCGCCGGATGCGCAGGCCGAGGGTGGTCGTCTCCGTCAGCGCGATGCGGGAGAGCGCCTCCACCGCGTCGGGGCGCGCGAGGACGGTCACGAGGTGCCCGGGGCGCCCTTTCTTCATCAACACCGGCGTCACGTGCACGTCCAGCGCTCCGGCCTCGCGCAGGCGCTCGCCGGCGTGCGCGATCAGCTGCGGCGTCGCATCGTCGACGGCGAGCTCGAGGACGACGATCTCCGGCCGCGCGTTGCCGTCCGCCCCGGCCGGCCGGACCTCCGCCGGTCCCGCGCCGAGAAGAGCGCGAACCACGTTCGGGCGCTCGGCAGGATCGCGCGCGCCGGCGCCGACCCCGATCGCCTCGAGCGTCATCGCCGGGAGCCCGCCCCAGGCGTGGGCGATCGACGTCAGGATCGCGGCGCCTGTCGGGGTCAGCCTCTCCCCATCCGCTTCGATCCCGGAGAGGGGGCAGCCGGCGAGCAGCACGCTCGTCGCCGGTCCCGGCACCGGGTAGACGCCGTGCGCGCAGCGCACGGTCCCCGAGCCGGTCGTCACCGGCGAGACCACGATGCGGTCGGGGGCGAGCGCATGGAGCGCGGCGCAGCACCCGACGACGTCGGCGATCGCGTCAGCGGCTCCCGCCTCGTGGAGATGGATCGCCTCGGGCTTGGCTCCGTGCGCGCGCGCCTCGGCCTCGAACAGCCGCCGGAAGACGACGAGCGCGCGGTCGCGCACGGGGGACGGCAATCGCCCGCCCGCGATGACGCCGCGGATCGCCCTGAGCGTCCGCCCGTGGTGCGCGTGGTCGGGACGATGCGACTTGGGGCCGAGCACGTGGTGGTCGTCCTCGTGCGAGCCCGCGACCCGCACCTCGACCCGCGCGGCGGCGACACCGCAGCGCATCACGCGCGACGAGGCGATCCGCACGCCGGGGAGCTTCAGCGCCGCCACCGCCTTCCGCACCGCCCCGATCGGCGCGCCCGCATCGACCAGCGCCGCGAGGATCATGTCGCCCGAAGCGCCGGCGGCGGTGTCGATCCAGAGGATCCGCTCGCGCGCGCTCATGCGGGCGCTCCGATGCCGATCCCTGCCCGCGCGAGCAGGTCCGGCAGTATCGTGCCCGCCTTCCCGCGCAGGTGCTCGCTCGCCGACGCCGTCAGCGGGGTCGGCTCGGGATTGATCTCGACGACGTGCGCCCCGCCGCCAAGCGCGACCTCGGGAAGGGACGCCGCGGGATAGACGAGAGACGACGTGCCCACGACCAGGCACAGCGCGGCGTCGCGCGCGGCCCGCTCGGCGGCGCCGAACGCGTCCATCGGGAGCGTCTCGTGGAACCAGACGACCGCGGGGCGGAGCAGGCCTCCGCAGGCGCACAGCGGCGGGAGCGGCGCCAGCGTCGGCCGGAAATCGTCGCGCTCGATCCGGCAGGCAGTGCACCGCACGCGCCATAGGGACCCGTGCAGGCGCACGAGCGTCCTCGAGCCCGCGCGCTCGTGGAGGCCGTCGACGTTCTGCGTGGCGAGGAGGAACCGCCGCCCGGGGGTCTCGAGCGCCGCGATGGCCCGGTGCGCGGCATTCGGGGAGACGGAGGCCGCCTTCGCCCGGCGGGCGTCGTAGAAGCGCCAAACGCGCACGGGGTCTGCCGCGAACGCCTGCGGCGTCGCCACCGTCATCGGGTCGACCCCTTCCCACAAGCCGCCGGCGTCGCGGAAGGTCGCGACACCGCTTTCCTGCGAGACGCCGGCCCCCGTGAGCACGAGCACGGGCGCCTTCGCGCGCAGCA
>DATKHQ010000051.1:0-11158 GCA_035510175.1 Candidatus Sulfotelmatobacter sp.
CGGACCGCCGCACCACCGCAAGCCGGCCGAAACGGCGCTCGAGGGCGAACCGGGAGTCGATCTCGGCCCAGATCTCGGGAGAGAGCGTGCGCGAGGGCAGGCCGTCGATCAGCGACGGCTTCTCGTTCACGATCGCGTACCGCAAGGCGCTGCGCTCGACGGCGGCGACGAGATCGGCCCGCTGCCGGGCCGTGATCGCGAAGAACCCGTTGGGAAACGGGCTCGCGAACGGCCGGTCGGCGAGGAAGTTGAGCATCGGCTCGTCCGGCGCGGCCCACAGCGGCTCGTCCGGTCCCGTGCGGTCCAGGACGTACCGCACCGCGCCCTCGATCTCGTCGGCGCGATCCGCGGGAACCCGGATCCCGCCCGCGCGCGGGAGCTCGAGCGCCCGCGTGCCGGGGTCCGCGGGGCCGGTCCCGCGCAGCGTGACGTTGAGCCCGACCTGGCGCACGAAGATCCGGACGTTGTCGGCGAGGTCGGTGGGCAGTGCCGTCAGGATTCCAATCAGGGTCACGACAGCGATCGCGCGAGGGAGGCGTTTCGCGAGGGGGACCGCCCGGCCGCGCACGCCGAGCGCCGCGCGCGCGAGCAGGTCGGTCGCGAGGACGAGCGCCGGCGGGAGCGCAAAGTACACGTGGGTGGCGTCCGGGCGCGACAGCGGCGAGGCGAACAGCACCGCCCCGTAGATCGCGAGCGCCGCGGTGAGGATCGTATCGCGCGAGGCGGATCCCGCGGCGACCGACACCGCCGACCGGAACGCGGCGAGCGCGCACAGCGCCGGGCCGAGATAGACCGCCAACGTCTCGCGAAACGCATCCGCCGTCGCGGGGGAGGGAGCCGCGACATACGCCGCGGCGTCCTCCACGAGGCTGGGAAACGGCAACGCGCCGTGGCCGAGCGTGCGCAATCGCGCGAACCCGAACAGGTTCCCGAGCAGCGACGGCAGCGCTCCTTCCGCGGCGTACCACCCGACAACGGGAAGGACGACGGCGGCCATGCCCGCGACGAGGATCGCGAGGTTCGCCGCGAGGCGCCGCCGCGGCCCGAAGGCGGCCGCTCGATCGAGAAGGAGCGCCGCGACCGCTGCGATCGCCGCCGCCACGCCGGCCTCCTGGCTGTAGAAGACGCCGCAGCCGAGCGCGACCCCGGCGAGGGCGAGGCTCCCCGCGTCCCGGCGCCTCAGGAATCGTCCGATCGCGGCGAGGGCGGCGAGGCCGAGGCCGGCGCGCAGCAGCGACCAGCTCATCGCCGGCAGGGGCCACATCCGCAAGAACAGCACGATCGCGACGCCGAAGGCCGCGACGCGCCGCGACCGCCCGAGCTCGCGCAGCACCGCGTAGACGGCGAGGAGCGCCGGCACGTCGAGGAGATAGAGCGCGATCCGCCAGACGAACACGCTCGCGCCGAACATCTTGAACGCGAGCACGATCGCCCCCGTGAACAGCGGTCCGTACGCGCAGTAGACGTCCCGCGTGAGGACGCCTCCGTGGAGGACCACCTGGACCCATGCGAGCGCTTCCCCCTCCTCGGAGTAGAACGTGAACGGGGCGTCCCAGCCATTTGCCGCGAGGTCGAACCGGAGCAGTCCGAGGAGGAGCACGCCGGTGAGAGCGAGGATCTCCCACCGGCTCCATCGCGGGGCGTCGTCCTGCCAGGACCTCGCGGGCTGCCCGGCGGGAACGGCTTCGCGCGCGAGCACGCTCCAGAGGACCCAGAAGGCTACGCCCGCCACGAGCGTGACCGCGAGGAGAATCGCGTACGCCTTCGCATCGCGGTCGGTCGGATACCCGGCGAGCGTCGCGGTGCTGATGATCCCGAGCCGTCGCGCCTCCTCGAGCCCGCCCCCGGGATGCGCCCAGCGCCCCGCCGCCTTCCACGCGAGCGCGCCGGCGGCGGCGAGGCAGGCGCCCTGCACCCAGAGCGCGCCCGGACGGCCGGATGCGGCGGAGCAGGCGGCGGCGATCCGGGACCGGAAGGAGGCGACGCTCACGCCGGCGACGCGCTCCGGCTGCGAGCCTCGGCGGAGCCGGCGCGCCGGGCGACGACGGCCAGGACGAGGGCCATCACCAGGAGGGCGGCGAGGCCCGCGGCGCGCGCGCGCGCGTTGCCTTGCGTGAGCAGGGGGAGACATCGGGACCGTGCGGAGGCGATCCCGACGCCCAGGACGAACGCGAGCGCGTTCCCGCGCCAGAGCTTCGCAGCCACGATCCAGAGGAGGAGCGGCGTCGCGAACGCGAACAGCGCAGCGAGGATCCACTCCGCCGACGTGCGCGCGTCGCGTGGGAGCAGAGCCAGGCCCGCGAGCACGACGATCCCCGCCCGCGCCCAGAGAGGCCGCGCCCAGCGATCGAGCACGCTCGCGAGGATGGCGAGAAGGCCGGCCCCGAGCAACGTCGAGGTGATCCAGGGAACGAGGAGAGCGCACGTCGCGCAGGTGGTGTCGAGCACGTCGGGGAGCGCGATCGACCCGGGGAGTGCGGCGTCGACCCAGCTGGCTTCGAGGACGCCGTGAGCCGATTGCAGCAGCGTCAGCGCCGCGGCGAAGGCGAGCCCGCCGAACAGCGCGTCCCGCACGTTCCCGCGCAAGGGCGCGACGCGGCCGGGGTGGAGGGACGCCGCGATGGCCACGACGAGCCCCCCGAAGATCCCGGATCCGGCCGCGGCGATCAGGGGCGTGATCGCGAGGCCCACCACGAACAGCGACCAGGGCATCGACGTCTGGTAGCCACGCGCGATCGTCTGGTAGGTATTCAGGATCGTGGCGCAGAGACACAGCGCGATCACCGAGCCGCCGACGAGCACGGGACGCCACCGGACCTTGCCGGCGCGGAACTGGATGACGGCGACCGCGACGCCGGCGAGCACGGCGAGGAGGACCGCGACGATCCGGATGCCGTTGAGGATCCCCTTCACGGCGCCGACCTGCTCGCGATTCCGGGAGAACTCCTCGGGGATCTTGAGATACGTGGAGCACTCCGTCGGCGTGTCGCCGGCGACGACGACCTGGCGGCGCACGTGATCGGCGTCCTCCCACTCGAACGTCCAGTCGGTACGCTTCGGGCGCTTGTCGGCCTTCGCCTCCTTCGGGTCCCAGCCCCCGGCCGCGACGTCGACGCCGAAGACGTGGAGGTACGCCTCGGCCTTCGCCCTCGCGTCGGCTTCGGAGAGATCCGCGCCCGGGGCTTCGGCGGGGAGCAAATGATGCTCGGTCAGGATGGCCCCGGTGGGGCCGACGGCGAACGTGAATTCCTCCTTCTGCTCCGTCTTGAAGAACCGCACACGCCAGTACGCGGCGGGACGGGCGCTCGACCGGTAGAGGCGGGCGAGCGCGTCGTACGAGCGCTTCTCGGACAGGACGTACTTCGCGTCGAGAGAATCGAACGTGGAATCGACGTAGGTCACGTGCCGCCACTCCGCGGGGATCTGCCCCAGCTCGCGCAGGCGCGCCTCCGCGGCGGTGGTCGCTTGCTTGCGCGATAGAGGCAAGTTGCCCAGGTCGTCGATGGGCGTCCGGAAGGACGCCGCCACGGCCGTCGCGGCGGCGATCAGGACGACGGCGGCGGCGAGGGCGCCGACCGTCAGCGGTGTGTACCCGGCCGGTGCGGCGGTGGGTGGAGGGGCGCCGGCCGTGACGGCGGGGGGAGGAGGCGCAGGGGCGTCGGCATTCGTCAGGCCCGTCTCGGGCTCGAACCCGCCGCGCCGCCGGTAGGCGAGCAGGCAAAGCCCGAGCGGGATGATCGTCCAGCCAACGGCGAGGCCGGAGGTGATCCGGTTGTACCAGCTGGCCGAGGAGAGCAGGACGAGCGCGGTGTAGAGAGCGTCGACCGTGTAGTGCCAGACGACGGTCGTCAGGATCCCGTAGCGGAGCATGATCACGCCGACGATCACGCCGGCGACGCCCACCTCGACGCCGCGGATCCAGAACGGCTGGTTCGGATAGGTCGCGTGGCCGAACCCCCAGATGAACGCGGCGACGAACAGGGCGACCCAGCGGAGCTTGAGCCAGCGCGTGAGGAACGGGATGCTGAACATGCGCGACATGAACTCTTCCGTGATCGCCGGCATGAACCCGATGAGGAGCACGGTGGTCCACGGAAAGCGCGTGTTGAGCAGGTCGTCGTACTTGACCTCCATCGGGGCCCACGCGCCGAGCTTGCCCGCGACGATGTAGAAGACGATCTGGTAGGCGAGGAAGAAGCCGCACAGAGTGATGCCGAGCACGATCGAGCGGAAGAAGCTCTTCGTGCGCATCCCGCGCCGGGTGAAGAACCGGCCGAGCTGAACCTGCCCGCCGTACGCGTTGCGGTAGAGAGGCTCCCCCGCGGCGGTCAGGAGGAAGATGACCGCGGCCAGACCCGCTCCGGAGAGCAGGGCGCTCGTGAGCTCCCGGACGAGGAACGCCGCGTAGGTGGACGTCGTGTCGAACTCGTAGAGCGCCTGCGGCAGCGCGTTCAACGAGCTGGCGATCTCGAGGATGGCGCCGACACCGCCGAGGGTCACCGCGAGGCGCCACGGGACGTCGCGCTTTCCGACTTGGACGAGGAAGACCACGAGGATCGCGATGGCGGTCAGGAGGAAGAACAGCGCGTCGGCCTGGCCGGCGGTCTCGTTCCGCGAGCGGAGGGAGGCGTAATCCCGCTGCCATTTCTCCGGGACCTCGATCCACTCGTTGAAGCCGGCGACCGCGTCGCCGGCCACGACGACCCGCGCGCGATAGCTCGCGTCGAGCGGCTCGAGCTCGGGGAACCCGAGATGCTTCCAGGTGAAGGTGTAGTCGGTCCGGTGCGGCCGTTTCACCGCGCGCGCGGACAGGTACGACCAGTCGCGCTCGGACCGCCCGAGCGTGTCGCGGAAGAATCGTTCGGCGATCGCCTTCGCGTGCTCCTCGTCGAGCGAGGCGCCGGCGGCCTCCTCGGGAACGAGGTGCTCGCACGAGACGACCTCGCCCGCGGTCGTGACCTCCGCCCGCCACTCCTCCTTTTCGAGCGGCGTGAACCAGCGGTGGCCCCAGCGCCAGAAGCGCACGCGCCCCGACAGCAGCGCGTTCGTCGCCTGGAGGCCGAAGCTGCGCTCGAGGAAGATGCGCTGCCGGTCGTCGTGCACGAAGCTCGCGGCATGATGCCCGGGAAGCGCGGTGCCGCGCGGCAGGAACCCGTGATCGCGCAGGTACGCGGAGGCGACGGTCTCCGATTGCTCGCGGGAGACCTTGAAGTCGATCGACGCCTCAGGGAACGCGTCGAACCAATGCCGCACTGCGATCCAGGCGGACACGGCGAGGACGATCAGGCAGACGGCAACGAAGACGCCGTCCTTTCGATCGAAGCGCTCGAGGCGTCCGGGGGGCGGGGTCGGGTCGCTCATGGGGCCTCCGGGCGCGATGCTAACTCATCGCCTCAGCCGGAAAGCCCCATCCTTGCGACGAGCGCCTCGAACCCCTCGTGTCCGCGGATCGCGCGCCACTCGGGCTCGCAGGCGAGCTCCGTCATCTCCGCGTCGCGCCTCGCGTACGCCTCCTCGAGGCGCGTCACGGCCTGGTCGGCCTCGCCCAGGGCCGCGTGCAATCGCGCGAGCTGGACGCGGGAGACGTAGCCTCCTTGGTCGGCCGACTCCAGGGCCGAAAGCACCTCGCGGGCGATGCCCGGGCGGCCGGACCGTGCGGCGGCGACGCCGCACGTGGCGAGGATCGCCGGAATCGAGCCGCCGCGCGCGAGGCCGCGCTGCGCGGCGTCGTACGCCTCGGCCGGACGATGGAGAGCGAGCAGGGCGCGCGCGCGCGAATTGTGCGCGATCGGATACCCGGGGTCCATCTCGTGGACGCTCGCGACCGCCTGGAGCCCTTCGGAGGCCCGGCCGGCATTCACGAGGACGCAGCACTCCTCGGCACCGAGGACCAGCGCGCACGGATCGAGCCGGCGCGCGAGCCGGATGGCGGCCACCGCCTCGTCGTGCCGGCCGAGATGGGACAGGAGCGTCGCGTAGTTGTGGAGCGTGTCGGCGCAGCTGGGGTTGAGCTGGCGGGCGTAGAGGTACGACGTCTCCGCGCCGTCCCAGTCGTACTCGGTGCGGTGCCGGATGAACCCGAGGATGAGGTGCCCGTCCGAGACCATGGGGTCGACCTCGAGCGCGCGCAGCATCGAGGACTTGGCGGCGGGAACCGCCTCGTCGGGACGGAACACCCCGTACTCGAGCCCGAGGACGTAGGTCTGCGCGATCCCGGAGAGGCAAACGGCGCACTCCGGGTCCTCCGCGAGCGCGTCGCGGAAATGCCGGAGCGCGTTCAGGAACCCCGCGTGCGTCCGCGCGTGGAGCCAGTGCTGCGCCACGATGTACCGCTCCCGGCAGCGCGAGACCTCCTTCGCGGGGGCGGCCAGGCCGTCCGGCGGGGGCGGAAGGACCTCGCGGGCGAGAGAGCCGGCGGCGTGGATCGCGATCTCGCGCTGCAGCGCGAACTCGTCCATCGCGTCCCCTTCCCACGTGTCGGCCCACAGGAGCGTGCGGCCGGCGACCTCGACGAGCTGGGCCCCGATGCGGACGCGTCCGTTCATCCGGCGCAGCGTTCCGTCGAGCACCCACTCGACGCCGAGCTCCCGCCCGACCCGGTCGGCGCTCCGATCCCCGTCGCGGTACCGCGCGACCGAGTTCGACGCGATCACGCCGATGCTGTTCCGGAGGAGCCGGCCGAGCCGGATGATCATCTCCTGCGTGAGACCCTCGCAGAACGGCTCGTTCGCGGGGTCGGCGGTCGCGTTGGCGAAGGGGAGAACGGCGAGCCGGCGGCGGCGGTCGTCGATCGGAGGGACGACTTCGGCGGCGTTCGGCGGGGCGAGGAAGCGATAGCCGCGCCGGGGGAGGGTCTCAATGAACCGCGGGTTGGCCGCCGAGTCCCCGAGTGCCTCCCGCAGCTTGTTGACGGCGGCATCGAGGCCGTGATCGAAGTCGACGAACGTGTCGGCCGCCCACAGCGTCTCGCGGAGCTGTTGCCGGGTCACGACCTCGTTGGGCCGCGTCAGGAGCGCGACGAGGATCCGGAAAGGCCGCTCCTGGAGGCGGACCCTGGCGCCGCGCCGCCGCAGCTCACCGGAGTCGAGGTCGGCCTCGAACACCCCGAACCGGATGACGCGCCCCCCATCTCCCGCGCTGTCTCGCATGAGCACCTCGATGGAGGCGGCGATTGTACCGGCCGGCTTCCGCGAGCGGCAACAAACCGGCGCGTGAGATGGCGCCGCAAGTCGCGCCGTCACCTCACATACGCGGTGAGGAACGTTTGAGGCGAAGCCGAGACGTAGGTCAGACCGGTGAGCGCCTCATCCTGGCGAGCTTGCGGGCATGCGATACGCGCACGCCCCGATCGCCATCCTCTTCTTTCTCACCGGGTCGATCGCCGCCGCCACGCCCCACCGAACGGCCAAGACCGACCGAGCCCCGGTGCTCGACCCGGTGAGACGGTTGGCGCCCATCGTGTCCTGGGCGGGGGAGCGCTCGCCGACGATGCGCTCCCTGCTCGACGCGGTCGAGGCCCTGAATGGATCGCACCTGTCGGTGTCGCAGCGCGTGCAGTCCGACTCGTCGATGCGCGCGCACTCGGAGCTGACCATACGCAAGGGACCCGGCTTCCAGGTCGACGGACGCGTGTACCTGCCACCGGCGCAGTCGCGAATCGAGGCGGCGGCGCTGCTCGCGCACGAGATCGCGCACGTGCTCGCGGTGGCCGGAGCGCTCCCGCGCCGTACGCACGACCCGCACGACGAAGCGCTCGCGCGCGCTCTCGAGGACGCGGTGCGGCGGGAGCTGCGCGCCGGCTGAGAGGAGCGGCGTCCCGCTCGCCGTTTCCTCCACCGACGCGACGTGTACCATTCGATGGTGCACGGGCAACCCGGATGCGCGGGCGGTGCGGGGGACGACGATGGCTACGATCAAGGACATGCAGAAGGCTCACGAGGCGAAGCTGGACGCCCTCTTGCGGGAGCTCGGCGGGAAGGGCCGCGACAGCGACTGGGCGCTCGTCCGCGCGCTCGTCCACAAGGCGCTCCACTTCAACGCCGAGCGCAAGGCGCGCGATTTCTGCGTCCTCGCGACGCTCCTCGCCGATCAGATCAAGCACGCGCACGAGCTGATGCACGGCGAGGACAAGCCCGGCGAGGTGCATGCGGACTACATGCACTGAGTCGCTATACTCCCCGGCGTGGCGCTCGCTCCCGGCACGGTGCTCGGCCCCTACGAGATCCTCTCGCCTCTCGGCGCCGGAGGGATGGGCGAGGTCTACCGCGCGCGGGACTCCCGTCTCGCGCGCGAGGTCGCGGTGAAGCTCCTTCCGGAGAGCGCGTGTTGCGATCCGCAATCCATGGAGCGGTTCCGCCGCGAAGCCCAGGCGGCCTCCGCGATCAACCATCCGAACATCTGCGCCGTCTACGACATCGGTGAGGCCGACGGACGGGCATTCATCGTGATGGAGCTCGTCGCGGGCACAACGCTCCAGGAGATGATCGACCGGGGCCCGATTCCCCCGAACCGCGTCCTCGAGTGGGGGACGCAGATCGCCGACGCGCTCGACGCGGCGCACTCGCGCTCGATCGTCCACCGCGACATCAAGCCGGGGAACATCGCCGTGGGTGAGCGCGGCGTCAAGATCCTCGACTTCGGGCTCGCGAAGCTCGGCGGGGCGCCCGAACCGGAGCCGCCGGCCGCCTCCGACCGGACCATGACCGCGATCGCGGGACTTTCCCCGGGCATCACGACCCCGGGGCTCGTGCTCGGCACGATCTCGTACATGTCGCCGGAGCAGGCGCTCGGGCGGGCGGTCGATCCGCGGTCGGACCTTTTCTCCTTCGGCGCGGTCCTGAGTGAGATGGCGACGGGCCGGCGCGCCTTTCCGGGCGACACCGCCGCCGCGGTGTTCGACGGGATCCTCAACCGGCCCGCGGAGGGGACCGTCAGCGACGCCATCGCCGGGATCAAGCCGATCCTCGACAAGCTCCTCGAGAAGAGCCCCGAGCGCCGCTTTGCGTCGGCCGCCGAGGTGGCCTCGGCCCTGCGGGAGCTGCGCGACCGCAGCAGCACGGGGCGCCGGGAGGCCGTGCGCCGCGAGACGCCGTCGATCGCGGTCCTGCCGTTCCGTAACCTCTCCGCCGACCCCGAGAACGAGTTCTTCGCCGACGGGATGGCGGAGGAGATCGTGGGCGCGCTGAGCAAGATCAAGGCGTTGCGCGTGGCGGCGCGCACGTCGTCCTTCGCCTTCAAGGGGCGGAGCGAGGACGCGCGCGTGATCGGAAAGACCCTGGGCGTCGCCTCGATCCTGGAGGGAAGCGTCCGCCGCTCCGGCAAGCGCCTGCGCGTCTCGGTGCAGCTCATCAAGGCCGAGGACGGGTACCAGCTCTGGTCCGACCGCTTCGACCGCGAGATGGAGGACGTCTTCGCCGTCCAGGACGAGATCGCGGAGAGCGTCGCGGGGGCGCTGCGCGTCGTGCTCTCCGACCGCGAGCGCGAGGAGATCCGGAAGATCCCGACGACCAACATCGAGGCGTACGACGACTACCTCCGCGGACGCGAGCTGCTCCGCCCGCTCGAGGGAGACGGCTTCCGCGCGGCGCAGCGCATGTTCCAGCGCGCGGTCGAGCAGGACCCCGAGTTCGCCCTCGCCTGGTGCGGCATCGCCGAGAGCTGCTACTGGATCTTCGGCTGGCTCGGCCGCGACCCCGTGCAGCGCGAGATCGCGCAGCGCGCCTCGGACGAAGCGCTTCGTATCGATCCCGATCTCGCTGAGGCCCACGTCGCCGCGGGCCTCACGCGCTTCCTCGCGAACGACTTCGCGGCGGCGCACCGCGCGTTCGAGCGCGCGCGCGAGCTCGACCCGAAGAGCTTCGACGCCCCGTACTTCGACGCGCGCACGTACGTCAGCGAGGGCCGCCTCGAGGAGGCGGCCGCCCTGTTCTCGAAGGCCGCAGCCGCCCGTCCCGAGGACTACCAGGCCCCCACGCTGCTCGCCAACTGCTACAGGGGGCTGAAGCGCCCCGACGACGAGCGCGCCGCCGCGCGCCGCGGACTCGCCGTCATCGAGAAGCACCTCGAGCTGCATCCCGCCGACGTGCGCGCGGTCTACCTCGGCGCCGGGAACGTGTGGGCCGGGTACGGCGACCGCGAGAAGGCCGTCGCATGGGCGCGCCGCGCGCTGGACATGGATCCGACCAGCGTGTCCGTCCGCTACAACGTCGCCTGCCTGTTCGTGAACATCGGCCTCATTGACGAGGCCCTCGATCTGCTCGAGAAGAACGTGGACCAGGGTTCGGGGCAGATCGGCTGGGTCGAGCATGACCCCGACTGGTTCCCGGTGCACGACCACCCGCGGTTCAAGGCGATCATCGCCCGGATGCCGAAGGGGGAGTGATGGCCGAGAGTCGGGAGAGCGGCTAGTCCGAACTCCCGTGTAGACTCGCACCCGAACGGGTCCGGAAGTGGCGAGGTGCCAGCCATGGGCGATCGATTCAGGCGTCCGCGGTTGATGGGTTTCCGGCGCCGGTCGCGGCGGAAGCGTCTCGGGCTCCTCGTTCTCGCGAGCGTCCTGCTCGGCTTCGGGGTCGTCTTCGTCAGCAACTGGCTTCCGGACCGCTGGGCCGGGTACTCCGCGGGCGTAGGGGACGCCGAGTCCCCCGCCGTCGGGATGGGCGTGCTCGTGCTCGCGGGATGCGGCGGCGCCGTCCTCGGCGCGCTCGCGTTGCTCTGGCCGTTCATTCGGCGCGTCGCGGCCGCATCCAGCACGCGTCACGGATCGCCGCGCTTCGGTCGTTCGGCATCGTGGCGTTCGCTTCGAGCGACGGCCGCTAGGCGGGGGAGATCAAGATCCGGGCCGAGCTCACAGGATGGGCACGAGGTCCGGCGCGGCCGGACCGGTGGTTCGACGGATCGAGGAGGGCCGCATTGCATCATGAATCCCACGACTGGTTGACCGTCGCGGTGTGACAACGCGAACGCTGGATCCTCGAACTCGCACCCGGCAGTGATTTCCGCGGACACACGATGGTCACAACCGCGGAGCATCGCGTGGTGGCGGTCTCGGCTTCGACCGGAAGTGCTACCCTTACTGGCACTTCCGTCGATCGTGGGCCGTTAGCTCAGGGGTAGAGCACCAGCCTTTTAAGCTGAGGGTCGCTGGTTCGAATCCAGC
>DATKHQ010000052.1:0-3541 GCA_035510175.1 Candidatus Sulfotelmatobacter sp.
CGCGGTTCGACGGGTGGGCGGAGCACTTCCGGATGGACCTCTGGACGCAGGCGTTCCGCGAGGCTGGTATCGACCCGGCGGTCTACGCCTACGGCGACTGGCAGCCGACGCGGCGGCTCCCCTGGGACGTGGTCGACTCGCTCGTCAACAAGAAGTGGCTCGCGATCGAGCTCAAGCGCGCGCTGTCGGAAGGGACGCTTTCGATCTGCGGTCCGGCGGACTGTCACGGGTGCGCCCCGTTCGCCAAGGAGTGCGTGAAGGGCGTCGTGTCGGTCACGACCGGGCGCCCGCTCGATGGCGCGCTCCCGATCCTCTCGACGCCGTGCGCGCCGGGGCCGGGAGTCCCGGCCGGAGCCACGGATGCGCCAGCCTTGAGGACGGCCGAGCAGACAGCTCAGATCCGGGAGGCGCTCGCCACCGGGCCGCGGTTCCGCTACCGGATCCGGTACGCGAAGACCGGGAAGCTCAAGTTCCTGGGCCACCTCGACCTCACACGGGCGCTCCTGCGCGCCTTCCGCCGCGCGCGAGTCGCGTTCGTGTATTCGCAGGGGTTCAACCCGAAGCCGCGCGTGCAGTTCGGGCCGGCGCTGCCGGTGGGGGTCGAATCGACGGCCGAGTACCTGGACGTCTGGTGCCTGACGCCGCTCGACGACGGTGCCGGAATCGACGCGCTCAACGCGAGCCTGCCGCCCGGCCTGAGCGTGGGAGAGATCGCGGAGATCCCGCGCGCGGCCGCGGGATTGTCGGAGTCCGTCCGCGCGGCGTCGTATCTCGTCCGCCTCCCCGAGGACGCGCTCGCCTCGGAGGCGATGGAGGCCTTCGCCCGCCGCGCGACGATCACGGTCGCGCGGGAGCGCAACGGCAGGGAGCTGACCTTCCCGCTGCACGTTTGGTGGCAGGATCTGGCGCCGGTCGACCCGACATCCTTCCGCATGACCCTCAGGGTGGGGGGCGACGGCGCGTCGGTGCGCGCGGACGAGGTGCTCCAGGCGGTGTTCGGCGAGCGGGCACGCCGCGCGCAAATGCGGCGCGAGAACCTGTACGTCGAATGCGACGGCCGCCTGGTCGATCCCCTCGCCGCCGCGAAGGGACCCGACCCGGGTGCCGAGCGAGCTGCTGGCTAGCCGGCTCGGCGGGCGGACGTGGCTCGCGCTCCGCGAGGACGGCGTCGTCGCTGAGCTCCGCGTCGAGGACGATTCCGAGGCCGCCCGAGCCGGCCGCATCGTCAAGGGCCGCGTCACCAAGGTCGTTCCCGGCATCCAGTCCGCGTTCCTCGACGTGGGGCAGGAGCGCGACGCGTTCCTGCACGCGGCGGACCTGATCGTCCCCGGTGAGGCGCCCGTCGCGCCGCCGGTCGAGGCCGACGCCTCGGGCACCGAGGACGCGGACGACGAGCCCGAGACCACCGTCATGCACCGGGCCCGCCGGGCGCTCCCGTCGCGTCCTCCCATCCAGGACCGGATCCGCGAGGGGCGCGAGCTCCTCGTGCAAGTCGCGCGCGAGGCGATCGGCGGGAAGGGGCCGCGCGTCACCTGCTTCGTCACGCTGCCGGGGCGGTTCCTCGTGCACGCTCCCCACCTGAGCTTTCGCGGCGTGTCCCGCCGGATCTCCGATCCGGAGGAGAGGCAGCGCCTGCGCGGGATCCTCGACGCCCTGCCGGGAGGGGACGGAGGGTTCGTCGTGCGGACCGTGGGGGACGGCGCTACGGCCGAGGCGTTCTCCGCCGACGCGGCGCTCCTGCGCGAGACCTGGAGCACGATCCTCCGGCGCTTCGAGGAGCGGCCCGCGCCGTCCCTCCTGCATGCGGATCTCGGATTGTTCGGCCGCGCGGTGCGCGACGCGTCCGCCGCGGAGATCACGCGGATCGTCGTTGACGACGTGCGGCTGCGGGACGAGGCGAGATCGTATCTGGCGCCCCTCGACCCGCTGCTGGCCTCGCGCGTCGAGCTCCACCTCGGCCGGGCGCGGCTGTTCGACGAGGCCGGGCTGAGCCAGGAGATCGAGAAGGCCCTGAAGCCGCGCGTCTGGCTCCGGTCGGGGGGGACGATCGTGATCCAGCCGACGGAAGCGCTGGTGAGCATCGACGTCAACACCGGCAAGTTCGTCGGCGGCCGCGAGCCCCACCAGACGATCCTCAGGACCAATCTCGAGGCGGCCGAGGAGATCGCGCGCCAGCTCCGCCTTCGGGACCTGGGCGGGATCATCGTCATCGACTTCATCGACATGGACCGGCCCGACGACCAGCGACGGGTGATCGACGCGCTTCACGCGGCCCTCGCCCGGGACCGCGCGCGGACGAAGATCGTCGGATTGTCCGACCTCGGCCTGCTCCAGCTCACCCGCAAGCGCACGCGACCGGGGTTCGCGGCGTCCCTCACCGCGGCTTGTCCGTGCTGCGCGGGCATCGGGAGGATCAAGACGCCGCGTACCGTCGCCGGAGATGCGCTCGCCGAGGCACTCCGCCTCGGCGAGGCCATGCCGGAGGCCAGGATCAAGATCCGCGCCCGGCTCGAGGTCGCGCAGGCGATCCGGCTCGCCCTGCAGACGGCCGGGGAGGCGATCGATGACGCCCTCGTCGCGCGACTGAGCGTGGAGGATGACGAGTCCGCGGCGCCCGATTCGTTCGAGGCGTCCGCGCTCTAGTCGCGCCGGGCCAGCCGCTCGCTGCGGCGGTGGCCGGCGGCCTCGGCACGCTCGCGCTCCTCGTCGGTGACGAAGCGGATCGCGGGGGCGGGGACGGGGCGCCAATCCGGACCCAGCGCCGCCATGGTGACGAGCGCGCGCGTCGTGAGCGTCCGCGTGCCGGCGAGAGGATCCTCCGCGTGCACCTCGACCTCGATCTCCATCGAGCTGCGGAACACCGCGTTGAGCCGGCCGTTGAGGACGAGCACGTTGCCGACGCGCGCCCCGGTCCGGAACTGCACCGAGTCGACCGAGACGGTCGCGACCTCCGTGCGGGCATGACGCAAGGCGACCACGGCCGCGCACTTGTCCACGAGCGACAGCACACGCCCGCCGAAGACGTACCCCCGGGGATTCGTGTCCTCGGGGAGGATTATCTCCGTCATCTCGACCAGCGATTCGGCGACCGCTCGCGTCGTCATCCGCGGCAGTATAGGGTGAGCGGCGGGGGAAGGCCGGCATCCGGCGGTTTGACAGATTCCGCCGCATTTCCTACACTGAATCTCGCCAGTTGAGAATGATTCGCAACTAGGCGGCGCGATCGGGACCTCCGGCCGCGAGGCGGTGCCGGGTGCACGAAGCCGTTCGAACAGACGCCGGGGTCGCCCCGCCGCAAGGCGATCGCATGTTCGTTCTCGTCGGAAACCCCAATGTCGGCAAGAGCGCGCTGTTCGGCGCCCTCACCGGACGGTACGTCACGGTCTCGAACTACCCCGGGACCACCGTCGAGCTCACCCGGGGATCGGTCGAGGTGGGCGGCCGCCGGCTTCCGATCGTGGACACGCCGGGCACGAATTCGCTGACGCCGTCCTCGGACGACGAACGGGTCACGCGAAACATCCTTCTCGAGAGCCGTCCG
>DATKHQ010000053.1:0-3296 GCA_035510175.1 Candidatus Sulfotelmatobacter sp.
GGAGACGTCGTGATGGTCCCTTCCGAGAACGACGGGAGCCGTGATCCGCCCCGCGCCGATCGCCTCGTTGAACGCGCGGGCGATTCGCCGGCGCCCTGCGGCGTCCGCGTAGAGGATGCGTGCCTGGGACCCGACCACCAGCCGGTTCTCGTCGGCCTTCCGGATCCAGAGCAGGTTGTCGAGCATCTGCTGGCGCGTCTCGGCCGACGCGCCCGCCGCGAGTGATTCGAGAACCTCGGCGGCGAGGCGATCGGTCTCGGCGAGGTCGGCCGGTGCGCCGCTGGTGCACACCCACCGGAACGGCCCGAATCCGTGGTCGAAGCACATCGGCCCCATGATGTCCTCGACGTAGCTCGGGTAGACGAAGCGGCCGTCCGCGCCGACGACGTCGGCCCCGGCGCGGGAGGCCTCGAGGAGGAATGCGTTCCCGTAGTCCCAGAACCGCATTCCGGCCCTCGCCATCACGGCCACCGCGGCGACGTGGCGGCGGAGCGAGGACCGGACCTCCGCCTTGAACGCCTCCGGATCCTCGCGCATCAGGGAGCGCGCCCGCTCAAAGGGGATCCCCGCGGGGTAATACCCGCCGCCGAACGGGTTGTGGAGCGACGTCTGGTCCGATCCGAGGTCGACCGCGATGCCCTCCTTCGCGAGCCGCTCCCAGAGGTCCACGACGTTGCCGAGGTAGGCGATCGACACCGCGGACTGGGCGGCGCGCGCTTGCTCGACGCGCAGGAGGAGCCGGTCGAGGTCGTCCTCGACCTCCATCACCCAACCTTGCTCGTGACGGATCTTGACCGCCTTCGGATTCACCTCGGCCACGACGCCCACGGCCCCCGCGATCACCGCGGCCTTCGCCTGCGCGCCGCTCATCCCCCCGAGCCCCGACGTGACGAACACTCTCCCCGCGAGGGCCTCGGGCCCGGTGCCGAGATACTTCCGTCCCGCGTTGAGCAGCGTGATGACGGTTCCGTGGACGATCCCCTGCGGACCGATGTACATGAAGCTGCCGGCGGTCATCTGGCCGTAGCTGGTCACGCCGAGCGCTGCGAGCCGGTCGTAATCCGCGGGGGACGAGTAATTCGGGACGACGATCCCGCAGGTCAGCGCCAGGCGCGGGGCCCCCGGGTGCGACGGGAACAGCCCGAGCGGATGCCCCGAATACAGCACGAGCGTCTGCTCCTCGGTCATCTCCGAGAGGTACTTCATCGTCAGCCGGTACTGGGCCCAGTTCTGGAAGACGGTCCCGTTGCCGCCGTAGGTGACCAGCTCGTACGGGTGCTGGGCGACGCGCGGGTCGAGGTTGTTCTGGATCATCAGCATGATCGCCGCCGCGGAGGAGGTGAGCGCGGGGTACTCCGAGATCGGCCGGGCGTGCATCGGATAGTGCGGCCGGAGGCGCCGCATGTAGATCCGGCCGTCCTCCCGGAGCTCGCGCGCGAGCTCCGGCGCCATGGCGGCGTGGTTCTTGGCCGGGAGGTAACGGAGGGCGTTTTCGAGCGCCAACCCCTTCTCGGCGCGCGTGAGCGCGTCGGCCCGGCGCGGCGCCCGGTTGATCGCGGCGTCGTCGGGCGGAGCTTCGGGGAGCGGGTCCGGAATCCCCTCGGCGACCTGCTCGGCGAAGGAACGGACGGCGTTCGTGGGCATGATCACCTCGCGCGCACGGCGATCATAGCGTGCCGGAGAGCGGGCGCGGTACCTTAGGAGCCGAGCGACCCGAGGATCCGCGATGACCGCGACACCCAGGATCACCGTCGACCTTCTGCGCAAGTACGACCGCCCCGGTCCGCGATACACTTCGTATCCGACGGCGGTCGAGTTCGCCTCGACATTCGGCCCGGCGCAGTACGTCTCCCGGCTCGAGGAGGCCGACCGGACCGAAGCCCCCCTCTCGCTCTACACCCACCTGCCCTTCTGCGAGCACCGGTGCACCTTCTGCGGTTGCCACGTCGTCATCACCCAGGATCCCGCGGTCGTCACCAGGTACCTCGGGTACCTGCACCGCGAGATCGACATGCTCGCCGCCCACCTCCCGCACCGCCGGCGCGTCTCTCAGTACCACTGGGGAGGCGGGACGCCCACGCATCTGACGCCGGCGGAGATGGAGTCGCTCCACGCGAGGATGACCCGGCACTTCACGATCGAGCCCGACGCCGAGGTTGCCGTCGAGGTCGATCCGCGCCACACGTCGCTCGAGCAGATCGAGCTGCTGCGCGCCATGGGGTTCAACCGCCTCTCGATGGGCGTTCAGGACTTCGACCCCGAGGTGCAGGCGGCGGTCGACCGCAACCAGACGGAGGCCCAGACCCGGACGATGTACGACGCCGTTCGCGCCCGGGGGTTCGGCTCGATCAACATCGACCTGATCTACGGCCTGCCGCTCCAGACGACGGCCCGCTTCTCCCGCACGGTCGACACGGTGATCGCCATGCGCCCCGACCGCGTGGCTCTCTACTCCTACGCGCACGTGCCGTGGATCCGCGCGCAGCAGAAATGGATCGAGCCGAAGGACCTCCCCTCCCCGGAGGACAAGCTCGCGCTGTTCGTGGACGCCCGCGACCGGTTCCTGGCCGGCGGATACGTCGAGATCGGGATGGACCACTTCGCCCTGCCGGGGGACGAGCTCGCCGTGGCGCGGGACAAGCGACGGCTCCACCGGAACTTCATGGGGTACACGGTGAGGATGGGGAGCGACATGGTGGCGGTCGGGATCTCGGGGATCGGCGACGTCCGCGGGGCGTTCGCGCAGAACGAGAAGAAGCTCTCGCGGTACTACGAGATCCTCGACTCCGGGAGGTTCCCGGTCGAGCGCGGCTACGCGCTCGACGCGGACGACCGGATCCGCCGGGAGACGATCACGCGCCTGATGTGCAATCTCTGGCTGGACACCGGCGAGATCGAGCGGGAGTTCTCGATCGACTTCGCGTCGTACTTCGCCGCGGAGCTGGCCGAGCTGACCCGGCCGGACGGGCCGGTCGAGCACGGCTTCGTCGCCGTAGAGCCCGGCCATCTCGAGGTAACCGGGCTCGGCCGGTTCTTCGTCCGGAACGTCGCGATGAGCTTCGACCGCTATCTGAAATCTCGCTCGGGAGATAAACCGGTCTTCTCGCGCACCGTGTGAACGAGGCGGTATCCGGGGGAGCCGAGTAGCGTTCACTCCGCGACGGCACGCACCATCGTGAACTGGGCGGGATCGTAGAAGTCGTCGATGAAGCGGTTGATCTCGTCGAGGCTCAGCGCGGCGGCACGATCGACGTCGGCATCGATCTTCCCCGGCGGCAGACCGAGGCGCCGCTCGA
>DATKHQ010000054.1:0-14072 GCA_035510175.1 Candidatus Sulfotelmatobacter sp.
CTCTCGGAGCAGGTTGTCGCCGCAAAGCTCGCGCAGAGCAGCCGGATGGGCCGCCTCCTCCCCGGTGCCCCCGAGGGGGCCGGCTGCTCCTGGTACTACGGGAGGCCGGTCGAGGACATGGCGCTCGCCCCGGTGATCGTCCGCAGCCGGTTCGACAAGCTCGTCGGCGACGGGTACTTCGTCAAGCGGCACCAGGTCGGCGCGCGCGCGCTGTTCTCGATCGACAAGCCCACCCTCGACCTCGACGACGACCTCGAGCTCCACTGGCAGCCCAAGATCGTCGCCCAGACCCGGTGCGACCGGGACGCCGACGGCAAGAGCGACCTGATGTTCCTCGACGCGCTCAACCGCCGGATCCTCGTGGGCTCCGATTCGATCAGGCTTCCCAAGGCGGCGCACGACGAGACGATCCAGCTCTACGTCGCGCAATTCCCCGGGGACGCGCGCGCGGACTTCCTCGTCGGCCGGCTCGACGACACGTACTACCGGATGGGGAAGAAGATCGAGGACGTCGAGGAGCACAACCGCTGGATGTGGACCTACCGCGACTCGCGCGGCGGCGCCTGGCAGCCCGAGTACGCGCGCTGGTACTGGGACTACGACTTCCCGATCCTCGCGGACCTCGACCACGACGGGTTCGCCGAGCACGTCTGCTTCCGCGCGCGCGGCGCGGAGTGGTGGCAGGCCCCCGACAAGAAGATCGACGGCCCCGTCGCGGACGTGAAGGATCTGCCGCTTCCGTTCGCGGGCCGCTTCCTCCAGGGCTCGACCGGCGATCTCGGCGTGTGGTGCCTCAAGAGCGGGACCGTGTCGATCCGGAGCGCGACCGGCACCGCCAAGGCCGAGTTCCGCTGGGGCGGGCGCCCCGGCGACATCCTCGTTCCCGGCGACTACGACGGCGACGGTTACGACGAGATCGCGGTGTGGCAGCGGACCAACCAGACCTGGTACTGGCGGCACGCCCCCGACGGCCCGATCGTGCAGGTGGCGTTCGGAACGCCGACCTCGATCCCCGTCCCGTTCGACTACAACCACGACGGGAAGCTCGACCTCGCTTACTGGGAGCCCCGCGAAGGGAAGATCTTCGTCTCGTTCTCGCAGGGGCGCTCGGTGGACCTGATCGTGCCGGTCCCGCACCACGGAATCCCCGCGTTCGTCAACTGGTACTGACGGGGACTCCGTCCGGCGCCGGCCGGCGGGGAAGCGGGGACGGGACCGGCTCCTGCTTGACGAGGTAGATCGGCCGTCCCTTGACCTCCTCGAAGACGCGCGCCAGGTACTGGCCGATCAGGCCGATGAACGCGAGCTGGCATCCGCCCAGGATCAGCGTCACCCCGATCAGCGACGAGTAGCCGGGAACGAGGGCGTGGAGCAGGTACCCCTTGATCAGCGTCCACGCGAGATAGAAGAAGCCGAGGACCGTGATCGTCAGTCCCGCGCGAAGTGCCAAGCGCAGCGGCTCGGCCGAGAACGAGAACACCGCGTCGAGGGCGAGCGCGACCATCTTCACCGGGCTGTACTTCGTCCTCCCGGCCGCGCGCGGCGGGGCGACGTAGGGGACGAACGTCCGCGGGAACCCCGCCCACGAGATCAGCCCGCGCAGGAACCGGTGGCGCTCCGGCATCCCGCGAAGCGAGGCCGCGACGCGCCGGGAGATCAGGCAGAAATCGGCCGCCCCCTGCGGGATCTTGGTCGCGCTCAGGCGGTTCAGGACCGTGTAGAACCCGCGGGAGGTGACGCTCTTGAACCACGTCTCTCCCTCGGTCCTCTTCCGGATCGCCGAGACGACGTCGAATCCGTCGCGCCACTTCCGGACCAGCTCGGGGATGAGCGCGGGCGGGTGCTGCAGATCCGCGTCCATCATGATCACCGCGTCGCCCGCGGCGTACTCGAGCCCCGCGGTCAGCGCGATCTGGTGGCCGAAGTTCCGGGAGAGCGAGCAGACGCGGACGGCCGGGTCGCGCGCGGCGATCCGGTTGAGCCGATCGAGCGTCGCGTCCGCGCTCCCGTCGTCGACGAAGATCATCTCGAACGAGATGCCGGGCAGCGCGCGCAGCACCGGCGCGAGCTCTCCGTAGAAACGGTCGATGACCTCCGCCTCGTTGCAGCAGGGGACGATCACGGAGAGGAAGTTCGCCGGGTTCGCGGGACGCTGTTCCATGAGCCGTCGGATTCCTCGGTCAGAAGCGCCGATGCGAAAAGCCGGGCCGGTCGCGGGCCCCACGAAGGATAGAGGAATTCGCGCCGCCGCGGAAGGCTCCCGCTCCGGGCTGTGCTAGGTTTTGCGCGTGTCCGAGCCGTGCCCGCTCTGCCGCTCGCCGCGCACGCGCGTCGTCTACCCGCTCACCGGCTACCGGATCGCCGCCTGCGAGGAGTGCGGCTTCCTGTTCCACGATGCGTTTCGCGGCGGCGGCGGGGCCGACGGCACGTTCTCCAAGGACTATTACGAGGGCGTCCAGCGCGACGCGTTCGACGCGCAGTTCGGCGACTACACGAAGGATCCGAGCGTGCCCGTCTACACGCGCTGGCTCTCTCACGTCGAGGACAACATGCGTCCCGGCCGGATCCTCGACGTCGGCTCGGCCCTCGGGACCTTCCTGAAGATCGCGGAAGGGCGAGGCTGGAAGCCGGTTGGGGTCGAGATCAGCCAGTTCGCCGCGGAGTTCTCCCGCGAGCGACGCGGCCTCACGGTCTTCAACGGAGACCTGGAGCAGTTCCAGGTTCCGGACGCCTCGTTCGACGTGGTGACGTTCTGGGACTCGATCGAGCACGTCACGCATCCCGCCGAGAACCTGCGGACGGCGGTCCGCCTCCTGCGTCCGGGAGGCGTGCTCCTGCTCACCACCGACAACTTCGACTGCCTCGTCGGCGACGTCGCGCGATGGATCTACCGGGCGAGCTTCGGAAAGGTCCGGTACGCGATCGAGCGGGTCTTCATCCCGCCCAACCGCTCCTACTTCACGGATAGGACGCTGAGCGCGCTGCTCACGGCGTGCGGGCTGAAGATCTCGGTCCTCGAGAAGATGGAGTACCCGCTCGACAAGATCCGCACGAACTGGGCCGAGCGCCTGATCCTGATGGGGTTCTACGGCGCCGCGTTGCTCCTGAACCGGCAAGCGCAGGTCACGGTGCTCGCCGAGAAGCTCTGACGTTGCGGATCGTTCCGTACGACGACCCCGGGCTCGCCTCGCGCTGGGACGCCTACGTCCTCCCGCGCACGACCACGGTCACCGACCTGTTCGCGTGGCGGACGATCGTGCACGACGCGTACCGGATGCGCGCGCACTTCCTGGCGGCCGAGGAGGGCGAGCGGCTCGTCGGGACCCTCGGCCTCTACGAGATCCGCCACCCGCTCTTCGGCCACTACCTCGCCACCGCCCCCTTCGGCAACGACGGCGGCCTCCACGCCGATGACGTCCCGGTCCGCGACGCGCTCCTCGCGGACGCGAAGGCTCTCGCCGACAGGCTGAAGGTCTCCTACCTCGTGGTGCGCGCGCGCGAGGTCGAGCTCCCGGGTTTCGCCGTGGACCGGCACTACAGCTCCGCGGCTGTGGACCTGTCCGGCGGCGCGGACGCCGTCTGGAACGAGCGGATCCCGGGGAAGACCCGCAACCAGGTTCGCCGCGGGATGAAGGAAGGGTTCACGCTCGCCACCGGCCACGCGCAGCTCGGTGCCTTCCACGACGTCTTCCACCGGCACATGCGCGATCTCGGGTCCCCGGCTCACGGCACCCGCTTCTACGAGTCGGTCCTCGCGAACCTCGGCGAACGCGCCGATTTCTTCGTCGTCCGCGACGGGGCCTCCCTCGTCGCGGGCGCGCTGCTGTTCTGGGTGAACGGCACCGCGATGAACTACCACACGGTCGCGCTCCGACCCTACAACCCGCGCTGCCCGAACTACCTCATTTACTGGCGGATGATCCAGGCCGCGTGTGACCGGGGGTGCACGGCGTTCGACATGGGCCGCTCGGAGGCGGGCAGCTCGAACCTGAAGTTCAAGCAGAACTGGGGGAGCACGCTGATCCCGCTGCGCTACAACTACGCCCTCCGCACGCTGAAGGCCGTCCCGTTCCTCGACCCGCGCAATCCGCGGTACGCCATCCCGATCGCGATCTGGAAGAGGCTCCCGCTCGCCGTCACGCGTCGTGCGGGCCCGCTCCTGATCCCGGGGCTCGTGTGAGGCCGGAGCACGTCGCGTGAGCGGCTTCCTGGTCGTCAACGCCGACGACCTCGGCGTCTCGCGCGGGGCGACCCTCGGCATCCTCGAGGCCCACCGCCACGGGATCGTGACGAGCGCGAGCCTCGCGGTCACGACGCCCGGATACGGACATGCGCTCACCGAGTGCGTAGCGCGCTGCCCGGCGCTCGGCGTGGGACTCCACTTCACGCTGACCTCCGGACGGCCGGTGAGCCCGTGCCGGGACGTTCCGGCGCTCGTCGACGAGGCGGGCTTCCTGAGGTGGCGCTTCCTGCCGCTCCTCGCGGCCCTGGCCGTGCCCGCGCCGGGGCGGCCGGAGGTCTTGGCGCAGATCGAGCTGGAGCTCGAGGCTCAGATCCAGCGCGTGCTCGCCGACGGAGTCCGCCCCGACCACATCGACGGCGAACGGCACGTCCACCTCATCCCCGGTATCTTCGAGGCCGTGATCGAGGCGGCGGTCCGGCACGGCATCCCGTTCGTGCGGTTCGGGAGCGACATCGGAGCCCGGCTGGTCCGTCCCGGGCACGTCGCGCGGCTGATCGGGAGCGGAGGGTTCGCGAAGTCGTGGCTGCTGACGGCGCTGACCAAGCGCGACCGCCGGTTCGCCCATCCGGCCGTCCGCACCGCCGGGCGGTTCGCGAGCTACCTCTACTCGGGCAAGCCCGGGATCATCCTCGAGCGGGTGCTCACCGCCGGCCCCTCCGACGGGATCACGGAGATCATGGTGCACCCCGGCGTTCCGGAGGAGAGCCGGGACCTGGCACTCGGCAATCGCGAGATCGAGCGTTACCTGGCCTCTCCGGACCGCGCCGCGGAGCTTTCGGCCTGCCTCGCGGCGCGGAAGTGGGCCACGGGATGGCGCCTGGCCACCTTCGGACAGCTCGCGGCGGAGCCCGGAGCCGCGCGTTGATCGTGCCGCTGGCGCGGGAGCACGCGCGCGAGGTCGCGGCGCTCCACGTCGCCGCGCTCACAGGGCTCGTGACCGAGCTCGGCCCCGCCGCCGCGCGCGCGTTCTATGCCGGGTGCGCGGGAGCGCCCGCGGCGCGCGGCTTCGTCGATCTCGAGGGGGGGGTGCTCCGCGGGTTCGTTCTCGGGTCGGTCGACCCGGGCGCCCTGCGACGCGATGTCCTCCGCCGGAACCCGGCCGGGAGCCTGCTCGGCATCGCCGCGGGGATCGCCCGCCGTCCCGGCGCGGCCCTTCATCTGATGAGGAGCGTCCGGGGCCCGGACGGAGGGAGCTACGACGCGCGGAGCCCGGAGCTGACCTATCTCGCGGTCGCGGCGGCTGCGCGCGGCGCGGGCATGGGACGCGCGCTCGTCACGGCCTTCACGGCGTCGCTGAGGGAGGCGGGGGTGCGCTCGTACGAGCTGAGCGTCGACGACGGGAACGCCGGGGCGGCCGCGTTCTACGAGAAGCTGGGGTTCGTGAGCACCGGCACCTATCGCGAGTTCGGGATCGAGCATCGCCGGTACAGGCTGGTCCTGTGAGGGGCCGGCGGGGTCTCGCGGCGGCGTTCACCGCCCTGGTCGCGCTGCGCTCCGCGGCGGAGCCCGCCGGCCTCTCGGACTCCGATCCGAAGGTCCGGGCGCTCGCGGTCGACGGCGTGACCGATCCCGCCCGGCTGGCTCGCATCGCCACCGAGGACGCCGACCCCGACGTCCGCGCGCACGCGGTGGCGAAGCTCCAGGACGACGACGCGCTCTCGCGCATCGCCCTGACAGATGCGAGCGTCCGGGTCCGCGAGCTCGCCGTCGAGCACGTCACCGACCCGGCGCGGCTTCCCGAGATCGCTCGCAAGGTGGAACGCGAGGAGGTCGCCGCGGCGGCCTTGCGCAGGATCTCCGACCCCGCGGTCCTCGCGGAGTTCGCGGCGAGCCCGAGCTGGGTCCTCCGAAAAGCGGCGCTGGCGAATTCCCGGGACCGCGGCCGGCTCGTCGCCGCGGCCCTCGACGACCCCGACCCGTACGTGCGCGAGGAGGCGGTAACGCACCTCGACGACCCCGACGTCCTCGCGCACATCGCCCTCACCGATCCGAGCCGGATGGTCCGCTACAAGGCGGTCGGCGGCGTCAAGGATCCGGCGCACCTCGCCGACGTCGCGCTCCGCGACCGGACGGGGGAGATCCGGGCGCTGGCGATCCCACGCATCGGAGATCCGGGAAAGCTCGTGGCGGTCGCGCGGGGGGCTCCCGACCGGGAGTCGAAGGAAGCCGCCGTGTCGCGGATCAAGGACGCGGCGGTCGTGGCGGACCTCGCGGCGCACGACCCCGACGCCGAGCTTCGCGCGGTCGCGGTGGAGCAGCTCTCCGATCCGGCGCTGCTCGTGGCGCTCGCCGAGAACGACCGCGACCCGGCGATCCGGCTCGCGGCCGCGCGGCGCGTGCGGGATCAGGAGGAGCTCGAGAAGATCGCGGGCGGCGCCGACCAGGACGCGATCCGCGCCGCCGCCGTGGGGCGGATCACCGATCCGGTCGTGCTCGCGCGCATCGCGGCCTCCGACCGCTCCGAGGAGGTGCGGTGGGCGGCGGTCAACGTGCTGACCGACCAGGCGAGCCTCGCCGGGATCGCGGCGCGCGACGCCAGCCCGCGCGTGCGGGCCCGCGCGGCGGCTCGCATCGCGGACCAGGACGCGATCGCCCGGCTCGCCACGACCGACCCGGATCCCGACGTCCGCAAGGAGGCGACCGCGCGGATCACGGATCCGTCGCTGCGTCGCCGCATCGCCGCGAAGGACGCGGCGCCGCCGGTGCGGCGCACGGCTCTCGACGGCCTCCCCGACGACCCGGCGTTCTTCCGCGCCGTGGCCCTCGGGGACAAGAGCTCCGAGGTGCGCGCCTACGCGGTGGCGCGCCTGTCGGACACGGCGACGCTCGCCTCGATCGTCAAGAACGACACGAGCCCTGCCGTTCAGGCGGTAGCGCTCCGGCGCCTGTCGGACCCTGCCGCCATCGCGGGGATCGCGACGGGAAACCGGAGCTGGGTGCTCCGCCGCGACGCGGTGGAGCGTCTGACGGATCCCAAGATGCTCGCTTCCGTCGCCGCGTCCGATGCGGACGAGGACGTGCGCCGCGCGGCGCTGGATCGCCTCGACGAGAAGACGATCGGGGGACTCTGCACGTCCGCCGGCTCTCCCGCCGCCCGCGCGCAAGCCGTCGGGTTGGTCTCCAATCAGGAGTTCCTCGAGCAGATCGCCTCGGGCAAGGACGCGATCGCGGTCCGCCTGGCGGCGGTGGCCGCGCTCTCCGATCGAGACGCCCTGAGGCGCGTTCTCGACACGGCCTCCGACCCGGAGGTCCGCGGCGCCGCGGAGGTGCGGATGATCGGCCTCCAGGGAGAATCCCCGGATCCGCGGAACCTGACCCTGCGCCGCATCCTCGCCGAACGAGCCTTGACGGACCACTACGGGACCCTCGACCTCGACTTCCGGATCTGGACCGACGAGAAGCGCTACGTCCGCGAGGACGATGACGCTTCGACGAACCCACCGAAGGGGAAGGTCGTCTCGGAGTTCATCACCGTGAGCGTGCGCCAGGGGACGAAGGTCCTCTACCGGAAGACGTTTCGCGCCCGAAAACCCAGGAAGTCCGAGGTATTCGCGCAGGGCAGCCTCCGCGAGGAAGGGTACGGCGTGAAGCTCAACCGAGCGGAGATCGACTACCTCGAGATCTGCGAGGCGCTCCTGGCTCCTCTCGACGACGGCGCCTTGGCCGTAGCCGCGCGTTCGAACAACAAGTATCTTTCCGCGTCGGCGCACGCGCTCCTGGACGATGCGCACCGTGGCCTGGTGCCGTCGAAGCGCACCGAGCCAGAGGGGGAAGGGGACGATGACTAGGTCGACGAGGACGATCCTGCTGGGGGGCTTTGTGCTTGCGGCCGCCGTTCCCGGCGCATTCGCCGGAGATGCAGCACAGGTCGAGCCGCCGAGCGGCCCCGTGTACGTCAGCCCGCCGTCGGTCCCCTCGATCACCCCCGCGGTGCGCGATCTGCCCGACTGGAAGCCCGACCCGAACCTCTTCGGCCTCGAGATGAAGCGGCGCGAAGACTTCGGATTCACCCCGATCGAGTACGCCATCACGCCGAAGGTCGATCCGCTCCTCTCCCTCCAGCAATCGAGTTCCCCGCCGGCCCCGGACGACTTCAGCACGCTCATCCACAACTACGCCGGGCAGACCTCGGGCGCGTCGCCCCCCGATGCGACGGGGGACGTCGGCCCGGTCTACTACGTGCAGACGGTCAACCAGAGCGTGTCGACCGCGCGGGTTATCCGGAAGTCCGATGGGGCGAACATCAAGACGTTCACGCTGGAGTCGCTGGCGACCGCGTCGCCGTGTAACCACGGCTTCTGCGACGCGGTCAGCCTCTACGATCGCGCCGCCGACCGCTACATCCTCAGCGAGCTCCCGAGCAGCGGCGGCAGCGTGTGCGTCTACGTCTCGACGACGAACGACCCGACCGGCACCTACTACGCGTATACGTTCGCGGTCGAATCGGGCACGACCGACTACCCGAAGTACGGTGTGTGGCCGCAGAACGGAAACGCCGGCTCCTACCTCATGGGCGCCAACGCCGGGTCCGGGAACAATCGCGACGTCTTCGCGTTCGACCGGGCGAAGATGCTCGCGGGCCAGCCCGCCTCGTTCCAGAAGTTCTCGGTTCCGGGCCTGCCGAACCTGGGCTTCCAGCTCGTGCTGCCGGGAACGCTGTCCGGACCGACGCCGCCGCCGAACGGCGAGCCGGCCGTCTTCATGCGTCCGCACGACGACGAGTCCCAGGACGGCGCCAACACGCCATACGACCTGCTGGACTGGTGGACCCTCTCGATCGACTGGGCCACGCCGGCCAACTCGCTCCTGACGCAGCAGCCGTCGATCCACATCGGAGACTTCGACGGGACGCTGTGCGGCCTGAGCACGTTCGGGTGCATGCCGCAGCCCGGCACGACCCAGAAGATCGATCCGATCCGCGAGCCGCTTCACCATCCCTTCCAGTACAGGAACTTCGGCACGTACCAGGCGCTGATCGGCGCATTCGTCGAGGACGTGGACGGCACGGATCACGCCGCGATGCGCTGGTTCGAGCTGCGGAAGAACGGGAGCGGCTCCTGGGGCCTCTACCAGGAAGGGGTCGTCGGCGGCGACGCGGAGCATCGCGGCGTCGGGTCGGTGGCGATGGATCAGTCCGGGAACATCGCCCTGGGGTACACGCGCACCGGAGCCTCTGCGCCTTTCTACCCCTCGATCTATTACAAAGGAAGGCTCTCGACCGACGCGCCGGGGACGATGCCGCAGGGCGAGTACACCATCATCGACGGGACCACGTCGCACACGGCGAACGACCGGTGGGGCGACTACTCGGGGATGTCGGTCGACCCATCGGACGACTGCACCTTCTGGTACACCACCGAGTACAACGGGAACGGCCCCACGCAGATCGCCGCGTTCAAGTTCGACTCGTGCGGCTGCCTCGCGGTCGTTCCGCCGGCGCCCACGGCGTCGTCCGCGGCCCCGCAGCCGAACCGGATCGACGTGAGCTGGGACGATTCCCCGACGTCGAGCGTGGCCAGCTATCTCATCCTCCGCTCGACCGTGTCCGGCGGTCCCTACACGCAGATCGCGACGGTTCCGGACTCGAGCCCGGGGGTGGCGAACGGGCCGTCGTACACGTATCACGACGACACGGTTTCCGGCGGCACCCAGTACTACTACGTGGTGAAGTCGACGGACGGCGCGACCTGCACCTCGCCGGCCTCGAACGAGGTCACGGCGCTCGCGACCGGGGTGTGCACGCTCGCCCCGACGTTCGGCGGCGTGACGGCCGTGACGAACCCCGGGAACTCCACCTGCACGTTGAGCCTCTCGTGGGGCGCGGGAACGTCGAACTGCTCGGGATACCTCACCTACAACGTCTACCGCGGGACGACCCCGAGCTTCACGCCGTCGGCCGCGAATCGGATCGCGACGGGGGTCGCCGCACAGGCCTACAACGATGCGGACGGCATCACGGGCGGGTCGACCTACTTCTACGTCGTGCGGGCGGTCGACGCGTCGAACGGGGCCGAGGAGACGAACACCGCGCAGAGGTTCGCCGCCCCGACCGGGCCGCTGAGCACGACCAGCTGGACGGACACGTTCGAGGGCTCGCAATCGGGCGGCGGTTTCGACCAGCCGGGATGGACCCATCAGAGTCTGAGCGGCTCGCCGAACTGGGCGTGGTCGACGGCGAAGAAGCATGACGGGACGCACTCCTGGTTCGCGCAGGACGTGGGCTCGGTCAACGACAAGGTGCTCGTCAGCCCGGCGTTCGGCGTGCTCGCTTCGTCGACGCTCGGTTTCTGGCACACGTACGTGTTCGACTACAGCTCCGCGACGTGCTGGGACGGCGGGACGCTCGAGTACACCATCAACGGCGGGTCGACCTGGACGACGGTGCCCGCGGCGGACTTCACCGCCGGGGGCTACAACGGAACCGTCGCGTCGAACACGTCGAACCCCATCGGCGGCAAGCCTGCCTGGTGCAATGCGACCGTCAGCACCTTGACCCCGGTAACCGTGAACCTCGGCGGGGATGCCAACATGATCGGCAGGACGGTCCAGATCCGGTGGCACGAAGGGGACGACCAAGCGACGGGGTCCACGGGGTGGTACGTGGATACGGTGTCCGCCAACAGCGTCCAGGTCGGCGGTTCCTGCACGGTCGGGACGAACGTCCTCACGGTGTCGAGCAACGGTCCCGTCTGCGAGGGGGGGACGCTCAACCTCTTCGCGACCTACACGCAGGGCGGGGTGACGTACAACTGGACCGGGCCCAACGGATTCACGTCGAGCGTCCAGAACCCCTCGATTCCCGGCGCGACCCCGGCGAGCTCAGGGACGTACATGGTAACCGTCTATTCCGGGGCCACGCCGCTGGCGTCGAACCCCACGGATGCCACCGTGATCGCGAACGGCGCGGCCTGCTCCGACGCGAACGTCTGCACGCAAAGCGACACCTGCCAGTCCGGCACGTGCGTCGGATCGAATCCGGTCGTCTGCGCGGCGAGCGACCAGTGTCACGCCGTCGGAACGTGCAACACGTCGACCGGCGTCTGCTCCAATCCGGTGAAGCCGGACGGCGCGACGTGCGACGACGGTAACGCCTGCACCGCGGGGGATACCTGCGGCGGCGGCGTGTGCGTCTCCGGGAGCCCGGTCGGACCTCCGCCCGAGGTCGCGGACATGACGGTCGGCGGCGGTCCCACCCTGGCGCTGACGTGGACCGGACAGGGGGCGTCGGTCGTCTACGACGTAACCTCGGGCACCTTGTCCAGCTTGCAGAGCGCCGGGTTCTCGTCCGTGGCCTGCCTCGCGAACGACGACACCGCGTCGAGCTACGACGACACGAGGTCGATCCCCGCCGCCGACGGCTTCTACTACCTCGTCCGGGCGCAGACGACCTGCGGCGCCGGGACCTACGGAGACGGCTCGGCATCGCAGAGCGGATCGCGCGACTCGGAGATCGCGGCCTCACCGAACGCCTGTCCCTGAACCCGCGGCGCGCCGCTCGGCCGCGAGATCGTCGAGCAAGGCCTGGGCGACGATCCGGTGCGCGATCTCGTTCGGGTGCCGATCGCTCGGGTGGACCCACAGCTCGGGACCGGCGTAGTCGTGGAACGCCGGGAGCAGGTCGACGACCCGCGACCCGAGCCGCTCCGCCCGCGCGCGTGCCTGCGAGTGCATCTCCGCGAACGGGTAGTCGCGATCCAGGCGCGCGAGCACCGGGACGATGACGACCGTGAGGGGAATGCCGCGGCTCCGGCACAGCGTCGCGATCTCGTCGAGCGCCGCCCACGCCTTCTCGCGGTCGGGATTCCCGTCGGCGTAGAGCGAGCGGTAGTACGCGAGCGTCCGCTCCGCGATCCGCCGCCGCTCATACGACAGCCACATCAGCCGCGTCAGGCGCAGCATCCCGAGCGCCACCGGAGGGCGCGGCGCCTCCGCGGAGCCCGCCTCGTAGGCCGCCCGGTCGCGGCGCTGCCATCCGCCGCTGTCGCTCGACATCGCCGGCGCGGGCTCGACGTCGTCGAGCGCGTACTCCAGGATCACGTGGTCGGGAGCGAGAGTGCCGATCAGTCGCCTCAGGAGCGCGGCCTCCTGGACGGTGTTGAAGCCGCCGACCCCGAGATTGACCGTCTCGACGGACGCGCCGGGGACGATGCGGCGTTCGGCCGACAGGCGCCGGAGACGCTCGGAGAAGGTGTCCTGGTCCTTGACACCCTCCCCGAACGTGACCGAATCTCCGAGGAGCGCGATCCGGAAGACTCCCGGCGGCTTCGGGACCGCGAACGCGGCCCCGCGGAATCCGAGGGCGTTGGTGCGGTGGACGACGGCCCGCGATCGTCCGAAATACCCGCGCGGGTCGCTGTCGTAGACGAACCGGATCGTCGCGCTCGGCTTGTTGACGTACACGAATTCGGCGCCCTCGACCGCGGCGAACTGCGGGTCGCCTTCGTGCCGCTGATGCTCCTCGGGCAGCCCCGCCAGCTGCAGGACCAGCTCCGACATGACCAATCCGAACACGACGGTCCCCGCGACGAGGCCGAGGTGCTCGCGGATCCGGGTCTTCGAAAAGGGCATCGGGAGCGCTCGGGGTCGATCGGGCGAGGGTCCGCGCGTAGTCTCGGGGGCCAGGGCCAAGGGTGTCAACGCGAATCTGGAAGCGGCACGCCGCGCGCTGCAGGCGCGGTAGACTTCGCGCGCCCGCTCGTCCGCGGGACAAGGGGGGTCGATGACTCGCGCCGCTCGCGTCTTTCTTGCCGTCCTGACCGCCGTGCTCCACGCCGCAGCGCTCGGAGCGGCCGATCCTCCGCAAAAGAAGGAACCGACGTTCTCCGACCGTTTCCCGGGCCTGGAGTTCCGCTGCATCGGGCCGTACCGGGGCGGCCGCTCGACCGCGGTCACGGGCGTGCGGCGCGAGCCGACGACGTTCTACTTCGGAGGGACGGGCGGCGGGGTCTGGAAGACGACCGACGGCGGCGGGAGCTGGGAGCCGGTCTCCGACAAGGACTTCAAGACGGGCTCGGTGGGCGCGATCGCGGTGTCGGAGTCCGACCCGAACGTCGTCTACGCGGGGATGGGAGAGTCTCCGATCCGCGGAAACCACTCGCACGGGGACGGGGTCTGGAAGTCGACCGACGCCGGGGCGTCGTGGAAGAACGTCGGCCTGCGCGATGCGCGGCAGATCTCGCGCGTGCGGATCCACCCGCAGGATCCGAACGTCGTGTACGTCGCGGCGCAGGGGCACTCGTGGGGACCGAACGACGAGCGCGGGATCTACCGGTCGGTGGACGGCGGCGCGACGTGGAAGCGGGTCCTCTACGTCGACGACAAGACCGGGGCCAGCGATCTCTCGATGGACCCGCGCAATCCCCGAATCCTCTACGCGGCGTTCTGGCAGGTCGTCCGCAGGCCGTGGGAGCTCGTCTCCGGCGGACCGGGCGGCGGTTTTTGGAAGACGACCGACGGTGGCGACACGTGGACGAAACCGACCGAGGGCCTTCCCGAGGAGACGCTCGGACGCTGCGGCATCGCCGCTTCGGGTGCGAAGCCGGGGCGGGTCTGGGCGATCGTCGAGGCGAAGGATCGCGGCGGGTTGTACCTGTCGGACGACGGCGGGGAGAAGTGGAAGCAGGTCAACGACGACCACAAGATCCGCGAGCGGGCCTGGTACTACTCGTGGGTATATCCCGATCCGAAGAACGAGAACACGGTCTACCTGCCGAACGTGGAGATGCACCTCTCGATCGACGGCGGGGCGACGTTCTCGTCGCTGCGCGTTCCTCACGGCGACAACCACGACATGTGGATCGACCCGGACGAGCCCCGGCGCTTCATCGTC
>DATKHQ010000055.1:0-26544 GCA_035510175.1 Candidatus Sulfotelmatobacter sp.
CGAACGGAGCCCGGGTCGCCCGGCCGGGCGTCGGCGGCGTGAGCCGCGGGGCCGCGATCAGGGGGGCCGTGTCGGTCAGCTTCGGTCGCGGCCTGACGACGGGGAACGCGCGCACCGCGAGGTCGATCGCCTGCTGCGCGGCGGAGAACTGGAAGAGACGGAGCTCCGGATGGCGGTCCATGAGGTCCTCGAAGACGCTCTCGGCGCGGTACGGGAGGTCCCCGATCCCGTCGCCGTCGAGGTCGTACCCGCGGTAGTCGCTCCAGTAGTTCCCGCGCCCGGCGACGGTGAACGCGTTTCCGTGGAATTCGCCGGGGCCCAGGATCGCGACCTGCTCGAGGTTGTCGACGAACACGTTCCCGGAGACGTCGTTCCGCTGGACCGCGGGGAGGAAACCGATGCCGATGTCGTTGCACGCGATGCGGTTGTCGCGAATCGTGCCGCGCGAGTCGATCGAGTTCGGCGAGTTGTCCACGTAGATGCCGACGCGGTTGCCGATCAGCTCGTTCCGCTCGGCGACGAGGGAGTCGTTGTCCTTGAGGCCGATCCCGTACCCGCTCGGCCCCCGGTTCCCGACGATGCGATTCCCGCGCAGGGTGGAGCCTGCGGAATACATGAGGAACGCGCCGACGGAGTTCCCTTCGAGCACGTTGTCCTCGATCGTCGTGCCCTCGGCGTACATCAGGTGCAATCCGTAGCGGCTGTCGCGCACCTCGTTCCGGAGCACGCGCGTGCCCTTCGAGAACCAGACGACGACGTCGCGCGAATGGCGGACCCGGTTCCCCTCGACGAGCCCGCCCGTGCACGACCAGAGGCGGATCGAGTCCCCGCGGCGCGTCGAATCGAAGTCCTTGCCGGCGACCGAGCAGCCCCGCACCACGATCCGGTCCGCGCGGCGGGCGTACACGCCGAACATCACGTCCTCGAGCGTCACGTTCTCGATCGTCGCGTCCGGGGCGAGGACGAGGATGCCCGCGTTTTCCTTGTCGAGGCTCGTGCCGGTCTTCCGGACCGTCAGCTCCCGCACGGTCACGCCCGGCGCCACGACGCGCACGACGTCGCCGTCGCCGTCGCCTTCCAGCACGGACCCGGGCTCCCCCTCGAGCGTGATCGGCCGGTCGATCACGACCGTTCCGCGATGAACACCGGCGGGCACGTGGACGATCGAGCCGGCAGGGGCGGCCGCCACCGCGGCGCCCACGTCGAACGGTGCCGCCGCATGCACGCTCCCGGACAGCGCGAGGCCGACGAGAGCGATCGCCGCCGCGGCGGCGCCGGCGTGCCGCGAGGCCTCCACCAGCGGCTTGTACGCGCGCCTGTGGAAGTAGAGCCCTGCGATCACGGCCAGCGCGGCGATCCACGCGAGGATCATCCCGACCGCGGGATAGGCGACGGTGCGGAACTGACCGACCACGCCCACCCCGAGCACCGGCGGCGTGAACGGCTTGATCGAGGACGACAGCGGGGCGTGCGGATCGAGATGGTTCCCGAAGCTCGCGAGCCAGAGGTGGAGGTCGCCCAGGAATCCGATCGGAAACGCGATCGAGGGCAGCGCCAGCCATGCCGCCCGCCGGTTGTGGATGAAGATCGCGCCGAGAACCAGCAGCGCGACCGACGCGACCGCCATGCCCGACAGCTCGCGTTCGAGGCGCGCGGCCTCGTCGAGCTTGCGCATGCCGATGTAGTGGTTGAGCCCGTCGATCTCGTGAACGTCCCCCTCGAGCCGGTTGAGATAGGCCGTGACGGTGAGGCCCTTCGGGTACTGCGGCGCGTGGAGCGTCATGCGCCAGTACGGGAGGAACAGGGAGACGAGGAGGAGCACCGCCGCCGAGGCGAGCAGGACCGAGGGAGCGAGATAGCGCGCCCGATGGGCTCTCCGCTCGGTCTCGCTCACGCGCGGCCCGACGATCGATTCGATCTCGCGCTTGGTCACGGTGTCTCCTCCTCCCGGGCCGTGGTTCAGGGCTTGACGAGGAAGAAGCCGGTCATCTCGAGGTGGAGCGCCGAGCAGAACTCGGAGCAGTAGAACGGGTAGGTGCCGGAGCGGTCCGCGACGAAGTCGATCGTCTCGGTCTCGCCCGGCTCGAGGCTGAGGTTGATGTTGTACCCCGGCACCGCGAACCCGTGGGTCGCGTCCTGCGTGCGCTCGAGGTTCGTGATGTGCCAGTAGACGTGGTCTCCCTTCTTGACCTCGACGTGCTCGGGGTTGTAGTGGCTCCGGATCGCGGTCATGTAGACGTCGACGCGCGCACCGCTGCGCACGATCTTCTCGCCGCCGGCCACGGGCGCCGTCGGGTCCTTCGATTGCGTCTCGGGGTTCCATCCCACGTCGGGATAGACCGTCCACGGCTTCAGCTTGTCGGCCTTGATCATCTGCGCGTAGTGCGGCTCGCCGACGCCCATGGGCATGTCGTAGATCACCGGCATCGTCGTGCCGCCCTTGGAGATGTCCATGAGCTGGAGGTTCTGCGGGAGGAGCGGCCCGGTGGGGAAGAACCGGTCGACCGACCACTTGTTGAGCGCCACCAGGTACTTGCCGTCGGGATTGACCGTGTCCCCACCGGCCGCGCAGAGGTGTCCGATGTTGTACTGGGTCGGCGTCTTCGTCACGAGGGTCCAGGCCGGCTCCGGGTGCTTGCTCGCGTATTCGCCGCCGAGCGTCCACCGCGCCACCGCGGTGTCGAGGAAGAGCGAGGTGTACGCGTACCCCTGGTTGTCGAACTGCGTGTGCAGCGGACCCAGGCCCACCTCGACGCGCGCCTCGGTGACCGCGTCCTGGTCGAGGATCGGCACGCCGAACGGGTCGGGCATGGATTTCTTCGCGGCGATCGCTGCCTTGATCTTCTCGAACGAGTAGATCGACACGTGCGGATCGAGCTTTCCGGCGACGACGACGTACTGTCCGTTCGGTGTGACGTCGCAGCCGTGCGGGCTCTTCGGCTCGGGCGTGAAGTAGAGGATCCCCTCCTTCGCCGCGAATTCGAGCGGAATCACCGCGAAGCCGTTGACGGTCTTCGCCTTCCCGCCCTTGAACGCGGCCTCGGCCGCCCTGATGTCGATGATGTGCAGGTAGTCGGTGTCGCGCTGCGACACGCCCGCCTCGAACGGGGGCTTGCCCTCCTCGATGCCCCCGGTCGCCATCTCGGTGTTGATCGAGTTCCCGAAGATCCAGCCGTCGCTCGCGAGCTTGCCGGCGTCGAAGAGGTCCTGCCAGTAGGGCGGCAGCTCGATCGCGAACGACTGCTTGACGTCGATGCGCCCCGCCGCGCGGTCGAACTTCCAGAGCGTGACCATCCCGCGGTACGACTTCTGGTAGTCGGCCACCGGGGCGTACACCCAGCCGAGCGGGGTCGCGTATTGCCCGCCCTCGATCACGTAGTCGGTGTTGGGGGTGACGAACGTGCCGCCGTGGTCGTTGATCGCGATCGGGTTCTTGACGATCTGCTTCGTCTCGAAGTCGCGGAGGTCGATCACGCCGACGCGCGCATCGGCCTTGTCGTTGATGAAGAGGAACTGCCCGTCGTAGTCGCCGCCGGTCTCGGAGAGCGCCGGGTGGTGCGTGTCCCCCCACTTGATCTCGCGTCCGTTCGCGTAACCGGCCTCGAGGAGCTTTCCGCCCACGCCGTAGCCGTATCCCTGCCACGGCTCGGGGGTGAAGACGGCGATCGAGCGCAGCAGGCGCATCGACGGAACGCCGATGACGAAGACCTGCCCGCTGTGCCCGCCGGAGGCGAACATGATGTAGTCGTCGTGACGGCCGCTCGGCGTGTAGGTCTTGAGCGCGGCCGAGACGTCGTCCGGCGTGAGATTGCGCGCCGCGGCGATCGCCTCGGCGCCCTCGGCGCCGGCCGCGGGTGTCGACGCCTTCCGTCCCGCGCACGCCGGGAGAAGTGCCGCGGCGGCGATCAAGGCTGCTGCGAGATGTCGTCTCACGATGAAACCCCTTTCCGCTTGGCGATGCGGGACTGTCCGCATCGGACGGGGAATATCGCCGGTCGAGGGGGGGCGTCGCTGTGACCTGGGTCACACGCGGAAATCGGCGCGGAGAGCTGGTTTCTTCGGGTCGGGGCTAGGGCCGGCGATCGGGCTTCAGCAGGGTCACGGTTTTCCCCTCGACCCGGAGCACGCCGTCCTGGGCGAGCTTGGCGAGCATCCGCGAGACGATCTCGCGCACGGTGCCGATGCGCGCCGCGAGCTCCTGATGCGAGAGGTCGAGCTCGAACGCGTCGCGGCCGGCGGCGAGCTCGCGCAGGAGGTCGACGAGGCGGTGCCTCACGTCCCGGAGCGAAAGCTCCTGGACGAGCATCACGAGCCGGCGCATGCGGAGCGCGAGCGTGGCGATCACGGCGCGCGAGAGCGCCGGGTGCCGGTCGAGCATCTCGTGGAACTCGCGCGTGCGGACGACGAGCAGGACGGAGTCGTGCACCGCCGCGCAGCTCGCCGGGTAGGGCCGGCCGTCGAACAGCGGCAGCTCGGCGACCGAGCGGCCCGGTCCTTCGATCTCGAGAATCTGCTCCCGGCCGCCCTCGCCGGTCTTGTAGATCTTGACCGCGCCCTCCCGCACGACGATGAGTCCGAGCGGGGCGTCCCCCTCGTGGAAGACCGATTCGTTGCGGAGCACGACCTTCTCGACGCAGTGCCGGGCCACGTCGACCACGGCCGCCTCGTCGATCTCCTTCAGGAACGGGACGTCTCGCAGCGTCTCGAGCACGCTCCTCATGCCGCGAGGCTAGGCAGTCCGGCCGGTTCCGTCAACGTGCGTCGGGGCGCGTGACCCAGGTCACAGCACGACCGGCCCCGCGGCGCTTACCGTTCCGGACCGAGGAGGAATCCCGATGAACCTGACTCCCGAGACAACCGTGGCCGACGTTGCCGTGGCCGTTCCGCGCGCGATTCCGGTCTTCCAGAAGCACGGCATCGATTTCTGCTGCGGCGGACGCCGGGCCCTCGGCGAGGTCTGCGCCGAGAAGGGCGTGGCGTTCGACGCGCTCGCCGGGGAGATCGCGTCGTCCGCCGCGGAACCCGGATCCGGCGATCACGACTGGACCACCGCGCCGTTTTCCGACATCGTCCGGCACATCATCGACACGTACCACGCGCCCCTCCGCGCGGAGCTGCCGCGCCTCGAAGCGCTGCTGACGAAGGTCGCCGCCGCCCACGCGGAGGCCCACGGCGAGACGCTCGCCCGGATCGGCGCGACGTATCGCCCACTGCGCGCGGAGCTCGAATCCCACATGGAGAAGGAGGAGCACGTGCTCTTCCCCTACCTCGTGGAGCTCGAGCGGGTCTCGCGCGGCCTCCGTCCCCCCCACACGATTCCCCTCGGCCTCGCCGCGGGAGCGACCGGGGTGATGGAGCGCGAGCACGAGTCCGCGGGGATCGCGCTGGCGGCGCTGCGCCGGCTCACCGGCGGCTACCGGCCGCCGGACGGAGCGTGCGGGAGCTTCCGGGCGCTCTATGCCGGCCTCGAGATATTCGAGTCCGACATGCACCGCCACATCCACCTCGAGAACAACGTGCTCTTCCCCCGCGCGATCGAGATGGAGCAGCGGTCCTAGGAGAGAAAAGCGGAATGCCCCCACCGGTGGGCGCCGAGGCTCTCCTTGCGGGCGAGCGCGGCTCCGGCGATCAGGCGTGCCACGAGCGCCATGTTCGCCAGCTCGCCGGAAGCGTCCGCGGGGACGAGCGACGGGAGCGCGCGGATCAGCGCTGCGACCCCCTCGGGGTCCCGCAGGACGCCGAGCGAATCGCTCACCGCGGCTCGAAGCGGCGCCTCGCTCCCGGCGCTCGCGACCCACGGAGGCGTCCCGCCCGCAGGTGCGAGGTCGCGATCGGCCTCGGCGCGGAGGGGCGCCCTGGCTTCGCCGAGCGTGCGCCGGAGGTCGCGCGCGACGACGGCGCCGAACACCAGCGCCTCGAGCAGCGAGTTGCTCGCCAGCCTGTTCGCGCCGTGCGCGCCGGTCCGCGCAACCTCGCCGCAGGCCCAGAGGCCCGACAGGGAGGTCCGGCCGCGGCGATCCGTCGCGACACCGCCCATGTGAAAGTGCGCCGCCGGCGCGATCGGCACGGGAGGGAGCGGAGCGCCCGGTGCCGCCGCGAGACAGATCGCGTGGGCGCCCGGGAACCGCCGCCGCAAGCACTCCCATCCGATCGGGCTCATGTCGAGGTACGTGCGGATCCCGAGCGCTGCCCTGGCGGCCAGCCACGCCGAGACGACGTCGCGCGAGGCGAGCTCGGCGGGCACGCCCCCTGGAAACGTCTCGCGCCCCCCGCCGGCGCCGGTGAACCGGGCCCCGGCTCCCCGCAAGGCCTCCGACAGCAACGGCCGCGGATCCGCGTCGGTGTCGAGCGCCGTCGGATGGAACTGGACGAACTCGAGGTCCGTCAGCGCCGCCCCCGCGCGGGCCGCGAGTGCGATGCCGTCCCCCGTCGCCTCACGCGGGTTCGTCGTCGCCTCGAAGACGTGGCCGATCCCGCCCGTGGCGAGGACCACGGCTCGCGCGCGGTGGAGCTCCATCGCGCCGTCTCCCGCCTGGGCGAACACCCCGGCGACGCGGCCGTGTTCGAACACGAGGCTCTCCGCGAAACACGGGGCGCGCACGGTGATGTGCGAGGCGCCCCGCGCCGCCGCGACGAGCACGCGCATCACTTCTTCGCCGGTCGCATCGGTCGAATGCAGCACGCGAGGGCACGAGTGCGCGGCCTCCGTGGCCAGGGCCAGCCCCCCGCCTGGCTCGTGGTCGAACCGGACGCCGAGCTCGATCAACCGGTCGATCGTCCGCGGCCCGCCTTCCGTCAACGCGCGCACGGCCGCCGGGTCCGTGAGCCCGGCCGCGGCGGCGATGGTGTCGCGCGCGTGGCGCCGCGGGGAATCGCCCGGGCCGACTGCCGCGGCGATGCCGCCGCGCGCCACCGGGCTCGAGCCTCCGCGCAGGGCCGGTGTCTTCGTGAGCACCGCGACCGAGAGCGGGGCCGCTTCGATCGCGACGCGCAGGCCCGAAGCACCCGACCCGACGACGACCACGTCGACGTCCGGCCAGGCTCGGGCGGCCCGGCTCATCCGGTCGGCCCCCTTGGCACCGCGAGCATGCGCGCAAGCGAGATCCGGGCGCGCCGGCCGACCTCCGCGTCGACGGCGATCTCGTGCGCCATCGTCTCGAGTGCCAAGCGGACGCGCTCGAGAGTGGTTCGCTTCATGTGGGGACACAGGCCGCAGGGATGGAGGAACCTCGTCCCCGGCGCGTCCGCGGCCACGTTGTCGCTCATCCCGCATTCGGTGACGAGCGCGGCCTCCGGGGGATTCTTCTCGCGGATCGCTCGCACCATCCCCGCGGTCGAGCCGACGAAGTCCGCCTCGGCGGCGACGTCGGGCGGGCATTCCGGATGCGCGAGGATGAGGACCCCCGGGTGCTCGCGCCGGAGCTGGCGGAGATCCTCGCCGCGGAATCGCTCGTGCACCTCGCAACGTCCCGCCCACGGGATGATCGCGACACCGGACCGCTCGCCCGCATGGCGCGCCAGGTAGACGTCCGGGACCACGATCACGCGTGGTGCCCCGAGCGAGCGCACGACCTCGGCGACGTTCGCGGAGGTGCAGCAGATGTCGGACTCCGCCTTCACCTCCGCGGTGGTGTTGACGTACGCCACGATCGGCACGCCGGGATGGTCCCGTCGCAGCGCGCGGACGTCCTCCGCCGTGATGGACGCGGCCAGCGAGCAGCCGGCGTCGGAGGCGGGCAAGAGCACGGTCTTGTCCGGATTCAGGATCTTCACCGTCTCCGCCATGAATCGCACCCCGCAGACAACGAGGGCCGTCGCCGTCGTGGCGAGCGCGTCCCGGGCGAGGGCCAGCGAGTCGCCGGTGAGGTCGGCGATTCCGTGGAAGATCTCGGGCCGCTGGTAGTTGTGGGCGAGGATCGCCGCGTTTCGCCGACGCTTGAGCGCGAGGATCGCGGCGACGTCCGGCTCGAGCGCGAGCCACTCGATGGCCGGAATCACCGGACGCAGCCGCTCGTAGCGGACGCTCAGCTCGGCACGCGCATCCATCGGGGTGGGTCCTCTCCCGAATCGGACCATCCACCGCCCGGATCCGCCACGGGCGCTGCGGAGCGAACCGGTCCGTAGTTGGGGGCTCGGATACCTCCTCGCCGCCAAGAAGGGCCATGGAGGAATTGAAGGAAAACGCAGAATGTCCGCACTTCCATGACACTCAATCTCAAACCTTGCTATGGCACGCAAGGAGGACTCCCCAGACATTCACGGGGCACCGTGTTGCGCTTGCGGAGCCCCCGATGACGCCCAGCCAAGCCGTCGCCCGAATGGCCGCCCGCGCCGGACTCCGTGTCGTCGTGGCGCCCCGGCCCGGGGAGGAGGTCGTCCTCACGCCGTCGACTCTGGCGCTGGTCGAGGCGCTGGTCCGGGCGTTCGGGCCGAGGATCGACGAGCTGCTCGCGCGGCGGCGAACGATGCAGGCGCGGTTCGACGGCGGCACGCGCCCTCGGTTTCTGGAGGCGACCCGATCGATCCGCGAGTCGGACTGGACGGTCGCTCCCCCGCCGGCTGAGCTGATCGACCGGCGCGTCGAGCTCACCGGCCCCGTCGACCGGAAGATGGTCATCAATGCGCTGAATTCCGGCGCGAATGCCTACATGGCGGACTTCGAGGACGCGACCGCGCCCACGTGGGACAACATCGTCGAGGGACAGGTCAACCTGTTCGATGCGGTCCGGAGGACGATCCGGTTCGACGACCCCGAGACGGGAAAGGCGTACCGGCTGGGCGCCAGGACGGCCGTGCTCATGGTCCGGCCGCGCGGGCTCCACCTCCCGGAGAAGCACGTCGAGGTCGACGGCCGGCCGATCCCGGCGTGCCTGTGGGACTTCGGCATCTTCGCCGGCGCCAACGCCCGGGAGCTGCACGCGCAGGGGCACGGCATCTATCTCTACCTGCCGAAGCTCGAGAGCCACATGGAAGCGCGCCTGTGGAACGACGTCCTGGCGTACACGGAGCGCGCGCTCGATCTCCCGCGCGGCTCCATCCGGCCGACCGTGCTCATCGAGACGCTGCCGGCGGCATTCGAGATGGACGAGATCCTCTGGGAGCTGCGGGAGCGCTCCCTCGGGCTCAACTGCGGGCGCTGGGACTACATCTTCAGCTTCATCAAGGTGCACCGCACCGATCCCGGCGCCGTGCTCCCCGACCGCTCGCGGGTCACGATGGACCAGGGATTCCTCGAGGCGTACGCGCGGCTCCTGGTCGCCACGTGCCATCGCCGCGGGACGTTCGCGATGGGCGGCATGGCGGCCCAGATCCCGATCCGGGGGGACGCGCACGCCAACGACGAGGCACTCGCGAGCGTGCGCGCGGACAAGGAACGGGAAGTGCGCTGCGGCCACGACGGGACCTGGGTCGCCCACCCGGGGCTCGTGCTGCTCGCCCGCGCCGCCTTCGACGCGCGCATGCCGGGCCCCAACCAGATCGAGCGCATCTCAACCGGGCCCGCGGTGACGGAGCGCGAGCTGCTCTCGATCCCGGCCGGCCCGCGCACCGAGGCCGGGCTCCGCTGGAACCTGCGCGTCGCGGCGCTCTACGTCGAGGCGTGGCTCCGGGGCGTGGGCTGCGTGCCGCTGTACGGCCGGATGGAGGACGCGGCGACCGCGGAGATCTCGCGCGCTCAGGTCTGGCAATGGATCCGCCACAGCGCCACGCTCGACGACGCGCGCCCCGTGACCCGGGGCCTCGTCGAGCAGCTGCTCCGGTCGGAGCTCGCGTCCCTGATCGAGGAGCTCGGTCGGGGCCGCATCGAGCGCGGCCGCTTCGGCAACGCGATCGCGCTGATCGAGCGCCTGACGCTCGGCGAGGAGTTTGACGAGTTCCTCACACTACCGGCCTACGAGCTGCTGCTCGACCGTGACCGCGCGGAGCCGGTCTGACCCCCCGGAGACCCCCCATGTCGAAGACGAACGCCCCGTCCTCCGACTCCAAGATGCCGATCCCCACCGGCCGCTTCGACGGCATCGAGCGCCCGTACAGCGCGGCGGACGTCGAGCGCCTGCGTGGGTCGGTCCACATCGAGCACTCGCTCGCCCGGATGGGAGCGACGCGCCTGTGGGAGCTGATGCACGACCGGGACTACGTCGCCGCGCTCGGCGCCCTGACCGGGAATCAAGCGGTGCAAATGGTCCGCGCGGGACTCGAGGCGATCTACGTTTCGGGGTGGCAGGTCGCCGCCGACGCGAACTCATCCGGGATGACCTATCCCGACCAGAGCCTCTATCCCGCGGATTCCGTACCCCGCGTGGTGCGCCGGATCAACCAGGCGCTGCTGCGCGCCGACCAGATCGAGCACGCCGAGGGCGGCGCGCGCCACCACTGGATGGCTCCGCTCGTCGCGGATGCGGAGGCCGGGTTCGGCGGACCCTTGAACGCGTTCGAGCTGATGAAGGGCATGATCGAGGCGGGAGCGGCGGGGGTGCACTTCGAGGATCAGCTCTCCTCCGAGAAGAAGTGCGGACACCTGGGCGGGAAGGTGCTCGTGCCGGCTGCGCATTTCGTCCGGACGCTCGTCGCGGCGCGCCTCGCGGCGGACGTGATGGACGTCCCGACGTTCCTGATCGCGCGAACGGATGCGGACTCGGCCAAGCTCCTCACCGCCGACGTCGATCCGCGCGACAAGGCGTTCTGCACGGGTGAGCGCACGCCCGAGGGCTTCCACCGGATACGCGGCGGGCTCGAGATGGCGATCGACCGCGCCCGGGCGTACGCCCCGCTTGCCGATCTGATCTGGTGCGAAACCTCGAAGCCGAGTTTGGAGGAGGCCCGCGAGTTCGCGGAGGGGGTCCACGAGAAGTTCCCGGGGAAGATGCTGGCGTACAACTGCTCCCCCTCGTTCAACTGGCGGAAGCACCTCGACGAGCTGACCATCGCCAAGTTCCAGCGGGAGCTCGGGGCCATGGGATACAAGTTCCAGTTCGTCACGCTGGCCGGGTTCCACGCGCTCAACCACTCGACCTTCGAGCTCGCGCGGGGGTACCGGGCCATGGGCATGGCGGCGTACTCCAGGCTCCAGCAGGCGGAGTTCGCGGCGGAGGCCGGCGGGTACACGGCCACGAAGCACCAGCGGGAAGTCGGCACGGGGTACTTCGATGAGGTCGCCCAGGTGATCTCCGGCGGAACCTCCTCGACGATCGCCCTCAAGGAATCGACCGAAGCCGCTCAGTTCTGAAGCCCGGTCCTTCCGCTCGGCGGAGCCCCCTCCTCGCGCGTAGACTGTCCACCCGCGCCGGCACGCACAACCTACGCGGCGCGCGAGGAGTCCACGATGAACCGTCGCATCGCCGCCGTCGCCGCGGCCGTTTTCGCCCTCGCGGGGACCGTCTCGTCCCTCTGCCGGGCGGAGGACGCGCCTCTCCAAGCCCTCCCGTACACGCCGAGCCTCGACGTGACGGCGATGGATCGATCCGTCGATCCGTGCAAGGACCTGTACACGTACTCCTGCGGCGGCTGGAGGGCGAAAAACCCGATCCCGCCCGATCAGGCGAACTGGAGCGTTTACGGGAAGCTGTACGAGGACAACCAGCGCTACCTCTGGGGGATCCTCGCCGACGCGGCCAAGCCTTCGCCCTCGCGCAATCCGACGCAGCAGCGCATCGGCGATTTCTTCGGGTCGTGCATGGACACCGCGTCCATCGAGGCGGCCGGCGCCACACCGCTGAAGGCCGACCTGGACCGGCTCGCGGCGATGACCTCGGCGAAGCAGATCGGACCGTACCTCGGCGCGGTGCACGCACGGCACGCGACCGGCCGGATGCTGTTCGGCAGCGGCGTCGAGCAGGACGCCAAGCAGTCCTCGGAGCAGATCATCGCCATCTATGCCGGCGGACTGGGGCTGCCCGACCGCGACTACTACTTCAAGGACGACGCCGACTCGAAGAAGCTCCGGCAGAGCTACCTCGACCACGTCCGCAAGATGCTCGCATTGCTGGGGGACTCCCCCGAGGCGGCCTCGGCGGGCGCTGCGACGGTGATGCGGATCGAAACCGCGCTCGCGAAGGCGTCTCTGAACCGCGTGGAGAAGCGCGACCCCTACAAGATCTACCACCACACCTCCCCAGCGAAGCTGAAGTCGATGGTCCCGTCGTTCGACTGGGACGGGTACTTCGCGGCGCTCGGCGGCGGGCCCCGCGAGTGGCTCAACGTCTCGGAGCCGAAGTTCATGAAGGAGCTCCAGCACGTGCTCAAGTCGGAGCCCCTGGCCGACGTGAAGACCTACCTGCGATGGACCCTCGTCAACGTGAGCGCCCCGTACCTGTCCACGCCCTTCGCGAGCGAGGACTTCGCGTTCTACCGGGGCGTGCTCCGGGGCGTCAAGGAGGACGAGCCGCGCTGGAAGAAATGCGTCGGGTGGGTCGACCGCGACCTCGGCGAGGCGCTCGGGAAGGAGTTCGTCGACCGCGCGTTTCCGGAGGAGATGAAGACGAAGACGGTCGCGATGACGAACCTGATCGTCGCCGCGATGGGCGCGCGCATCGACGCCCTCGAGTGGATGAGCCCCGAGACCAAGAAGCAGGCGAAGGACAAGCTGGCGAAGATCCGGAACAAGGTCGGCTACCCCGACAAGTGGCGCGACTACTCCTCGCTCACCGTCACGCCGGGGGACTTCTTCGGCAACGTGGCGAGCGCGACCCTCTTCGAGAATCGCCGGGAGCTGGCCAAGATCGGCAAGCCGGTGGACCGCGGCGAGTGGGACATGTCGCCGCCGACCGTGAATGCCTATTACAACGCCTCGATGAACGACATCAATTTTCCGGCCGGGGTCCTCATGCCGCCGCTGTTCGACGCGAAGCTCGACGACGCCCCGAACTACGGCAACACCGGCTCCACCATCGGCCACGAGCTCACACACGGCTTCGACGACGAGGGCCGCCAGTTCGACGGGGACGGCAATCTCCGCGACTGGTGGACCAAGAAGGACGGCGAGAACTTCGAGGCGCGCGCGAACTGCGTCCGGAACCAGTACTCGCAGTACGTCATCGTCGACGACGTCAAGATCAACGGGAAGCTCACCGCGGGCGAGGACATCGCCGACCTCGGGGGCTCGATCCTCGCATGGGCGGCCTGGAAGGAGGCGACCAAGGGACTGACGCTCCAGGCGGTCGACGGGCTCACGCCGGAGCAGCGATTCTTCGTCGGGCTGGCGCAGTGGGCGTGCGAGAACGACACTCCGGAGAACCTCCGCCTCCGGGCGGCGACGAACCCGCATTCTCCGGGGAAGTACCGCATCAACGGGGTGGTGGTGAACATGCCCGAGTTCGCGCGGGCCTTCCAGTGCAAGGGCGGGAGCGCGCTCGCGAAGAAGCCCGAGGACGTGTGCAAGATTTGGTGAGAGTGGAGGCGAGCTCGCTCGCGTCGCCTACGGCGTGCGCCCGCGGGGCGGCGCGGGCTTCGACGCGGCGGGCGCGTTCCGCTTCGCGGCCGGGACCATCGGCTCCAGCTGCTTGATGTGCAGGTCGATCTCCCGCTTCAGGCTCTCGTCGCCGGTCGCGGCCCTGGCGGAGCGGAGGTGCGCGAGCGCGGCGGCGTAGTCGCGGGCCTTGACGGCGTCGTCGGCATCCCGCAGGTCGAGGGAGACGAGGCCCTCGCGCATCGACGCGCGCTCCGCCGGGTCCCCGGCATCGCCGGCCCGCGCGACGAGCGCCTCGACCTTCTCGCGATCGCGCGCCTCGACGTAGAGCCAGAAGAGATTGTGACGCACGTCCTGCCGCCCGGGCTCGAGCGTCTCGCATCGCGTCAGCGCCTCGATCCCCGCGGAGACGTCGCCGTGCTGGCCGACGAACGTCGCGCCGTACGCGGCGAGCAGATCGGCATCGTCCGGATACGCCTTCAACGCCCGCTCGGCGAGACTTCGCGACCGCGCGGACGCCGCGGCCCACTCCTCGCGCGCGCCCGTCCCCTCCTTCCGCTTGTCCCCCGCGACCGCGGCGATCGCCGCGAGCCGGAGAGCGACCGGGTCGGAGAACCCGGCGTCGATCGCAGCAACTAGCCTCGCGAGCCCGTCGCCGGTCCGACGGTCGAGAATCGCGGCCTCGCCGAGCCCAGCTTGTGCGCGCAGGTCCGACGGCGCCAGCGCGAGCGCGGCCTTGAAATGCTCCTCGGCGAACGCCACCCCGTCGTCCCGGGAGATGAGGGCCAGCTCCCCGAGCGTGTCGAGGGCCTCCACGCGCTCCAGCTTCCGGGGCTCGCCCGGCGCCGGGACCTTGAGGTCCTCGAAGCTCAGCGTGACGTACGGGAACACCTCGTGCACGTAGGCGCGGATCTCGGTCTCGATCGCCGCGATCCCCCCGGGGAACGAGGCCTCGAACGCCGCGTCATGCGGCGTGCCCTTCGCGTACGCTTCGAGGAACGCCGCGAGCTGCGGGCGCCGTGCGGGATGGCCGAAGAACAGGTCGTGGACGAGAAGCCACGACTCGACGTAGAAGGCGGTCGTCGCCTCGTCGTCCCCCTCGTGGATCTTGGCCGTCTCGGAGCGGCGGAACACGTCCGCGAGCGGCACCCAGGGCTTCGCGGTGAGCCAGCGGATCTTGTCGCGCGGCGCGCGCCCCACCGTCGCCGTCTTGCCGTCGCACGCAAACGTCTCGTAGACGCCCGCGATGCCCTCGTTGAACCACCCCGGGACCCGTCCGAGCTTCGTTTCGATCACGTGGTGGAGGTACTCGTGGTAGACGGGGGCGTGCCCGCCCTCGCCGCGCGTCGTCGTGAGGGCGATCATGCTGCGCCCGGCGCGCTCGGTGAAGAAGCCGGCGACGTGCTTCGCGCTGCTCCCGAAACCGGTGCGATACGGGTCGAACGACGCCTCGTCGGCGAAGACGATCACCGGAATCGCATGGACGTCGCCGGGACGGCTGCCGCCGATCCGTGCGAGGACGATGCGCAGCGACTCCATCTCCCGCGCCACCGCGCGCAGGTCCTCGACGCCGGCGTTCCCGATCACGGTGAAACCGGGAGTTTCGACCGACTGCCAGACCTGCCCCTCCTGCGGGAGCGCGCGTGCCGACCCCGCGGCGAGCCCTGCGGCGAGGATGGCCGCCGCCACGCGTGCCGCCGTCGGTCGCCGGACGTCAGGCATCCGGCTTGCCGGGCAGCAATCCGTCCATCGCGACGAGGCGCGGTCCCTTCTCGTCGCAGACGGCGTACTTCGGATCGGCCCCGGCGAACAGCCCCATGCCGGCGTGCTCTCCCTTGGCGTTCATCGCGTAGAACTTGACGTCGAAGCTCGGCGTCCCGTCCGCCTTCAGCAGCCGCTTCTCGACCGTCCGCGCGACGATCCGGCGGAGCGCCTCCGCGAGGGCATCCTTCGGGTGGGCGCCGCGCCGCATCTCGTCGACGACGAGAAACGACGACAGCCCGTAGAGGTTCGCCTCGCCGCGTCCCGTCGACCCGCACGCGCCGACGGCGCCGTCGACCCAGTTCCCGGCGCCCAGGATCGGCGAGTCCCCGACGCGTCCGGGGATCTTGAACGCCAGGCCGGACGTCGTGGTGGCGCCGCAGATCTCGCCGGCGGCGCTTCGCGCGCTCATGTGAATGGTGCCGTGGACGCGATCGGGGGAGAGGAGCCCCTCGGCGAGCATCGCGTCGCGCGCGCGGTCCCCGGCCGCGGAGCGCTTCTCCGGGTCGAGATAGTGCTCGGGGTCGGAGCGCCGCTTCCACTCCAGCCACACGGCGCGCGAGTGCTCGGTGTTGAGGTCGTCCTCGATCTTGAACCCCATCCGCTGCGCGAACGCCTGGGCCCCGGCCCCGACGAGGAGGTGGTGGTCGGTCGTCTGCATCACCGCGAGCGCGACGCGCGACGGCGTGCGCACGCCCTCGAGGGCGGCGACCCCACCCGCGCGCTTGCGCGTCCCGTGCATGACGCACGCGTCGAGCTGGATCACGCCGTCGGCATTCGGAATCCCGCCGTAGCCGACGCTGTCCTCGGCCGGGTCGAGCTCGAGGATCGACACGCCCGCGACGATCGCCTCGAGGACGTCGCCGCCGTGCGCGATCCGCTCGAACGCCTCCTCCACGGCGGTTCGCGGCCCGCCGTTCTTGAACTCGTTCCCGTTCTTCGAGGAGATCACGAGGGGGCGGGCGGCGCGCGGCGTGACGACGGACGGAGCATCCGGAGCCGATCGCGCCTTCGCGAGGAGCGGTGCGACCGCGGCGGTCGCCCCGAGGGTCAGGAATCCGCGGCGCGAGAGCGTACGCGACATGGGAGCCTCGATTCGGCCGATTATCTCCGAGGGACGCGGGTGTTACCATCCCCCGCCATGAAACTCGTCGAATGCGTTCCGAACTTCAGCGAGGGACGAGACCGTCGCATCATCGATGCGATCGCCGCGGAGATCGCCGCCACCCCCGGAGCGCTGCTGCTGGACGTCGACCCCGGCGCCGCGACGAACCGGACGGTGATCACCCTGATCGGGACGCCCGAGGCGGTCTCGGAGGCGGCGTTCCGCGCGATCGCCCAGGCCGCGCGCTCGATCGACATGACGAGGCATCGGGGCGAGCATGCGCGTCTCGGCGCGACCGACGTGTGCCCCTTCGTGCCGGTGTCCGGCGCCACGATGGACGATTGCGTGGCGCTCGCCCGCGCGCTCGGCCGCCGGGTCGGCGAGGAGCTCGGGATCCCCGTCTATCTCTACGAGGCTGCGGCGACGCGACCGGAGCGCCGGTCTCTTGCCGACATCCGGCGTGGAGAGTACGAGGGGCTCGCCGAGCGCATGAAGGACCCCTCGCACCGGCCGGATTTCGGCCCCGCGACGTTCAACGCCCGCGCGGGCGCGACCGTCATCGGCGCACGGGAATTCCTGATCGCCTACAACGTGAACCTGAACACGCGCGATCGGAAGCTCGCGCAGGCGATCGCGCAGGAGATCCGCGAGGCGGGCAAGCCCAAGCGCGGTCCGGACGGGAAGATCGTCAAGGACGCCGGCGGAGCGACGGTCACGGTGCCGGGCCGCTTCAAGGAATGCCGGGCCGTGGGGTGGTACATCCCGGAGTTCGGCCGCGCGCAGGTCTCGATCAATCTGACGAACTACAAGGTGACGCCGTTGCACGCCGTGTTCGACGCGTGTTGCGAGGAAGCGGGCAGGCTCGGCCTGCGGGTCACGGGGAGCGAGCTCGTCGGACTGATCCCGCGGGAGGCCCTGCTCGCCGCGGGCGACCACTTCCTCTCGAAGCAGGGCAAGACGACCGGGATCCCGGAGAAGGAGCGCGTCCACTCCGCGGTGCTCTCGCTCGGCCTCGCGGATCTCGCTGCGTTCGATCCCGCGGCCAAGGTGATCGAGTACCGGTACGCGGGGACTCCCGGCGGGCTCGCCGCGATGACCGTCCGTGATTTCGCCGACGAGCTGTCGAGCGACTCCCCCGCGCCGGGCGGCGGGAGCACGGCGGCGCTGTGCGGCGCGCTGGCGGCGTCGCTGTCCGCCATGGTCGCGGCGCTGACCTGGTCGAAGGCCGGCATGGAGCCGGCTCGGCCTTCGATGCAGGCCGCGGGAAACGAATCGCAAGCCCTCAAGGACTGGTTCCTCGCCGCGGTCGACAGGGATACCGACGCGTTCAACGCGGTGCTCGCGGCGGGCCGGCTCCCCAAGGCGACCGCCGAGGACGCGCAGCGCCGGGCGGCCGCGATCGAGAGGGCCAATCAGGGAGCGGCCGCCGTCCCGCTCGAGGTGCTCGAATCGACGGTCCGCGCCCTCGAGCTCGCGCTCCTCTGCGCGCGCGACGGCAACCGCAGCTCGATCTCCGACGCGGGAGTGGCGGGCGCCTGCGCGCTCGCCGCCGCCGAGGGGGCGGCGCTCAACGTCCGCATCAACGTTCCGTTGCTCACGGATCGCGCGTTCGCCGCCGGACTTCTCGCGCGCCAGCGCAAGGCGCTCACCCGCGCTCGCGAGCTCGCCGAGCAGGTCCGTCTCGTCGTCGACGCCGCGCTGTAGCGGAGCCCTACTGCTCCCGGGGAACGTCTGCGCCGGCGAGACGATAGAACGTCCCGCGCTTGCTCCCGATGCGCTCCAGCAGGCCGCGATCGACCAGGCGCCGCAGATTGTCCTTGAGCGTATTTCGGTTGGCGCCTGTGGCGGCCATCAGCAACGCCGCCGCCCCCGAGCCGTGCTCCCGAATCGTCTCGAGGATCGCTCGCTGCAGCGGAGGCAGCTCGCGGGCCCTCGTCTCGATATCCATCTTCGATTGGAGCCGGACGGCCAGCGTGTGGAGAGATTCGAGGTAGAAGCGCACCCAGGGCCCGACGTCCGCCTCGTCGGTCCACATCTTGGTCTCGGCGGCGTCGATCGCGTCGTAGTAGGCCAACCGCTGCTCGTCCAGCACCCGCTCCCAGCTCGAGCAGTCGACGAACGAGTACCCCGACCGGCGGAGCAGGTGGGGGATCATCACGCGAGCCGTTCGACCGTTCCCCTTTTCGAACGGGCTGATTCCGGTGAGGTAGAGGAAGAAGACGCCGATCACGAGCAGCGCATGCTGCTCGCCGCGGCGCAGCTCGATCTCGAGCCAGCTCAGGAGGGTGTCGACCTTGTCCTGAAGGAGGCGCGGCGGTAGAGTTTGAAGCACGCGTCCGAGCGCCCGCCCTTCCGCGTCGAACACCTCGAGGTGGATTGGTGTGTCGCGCAAGGGGCTGGGGGGCACGAGAGTGCCGGACTTTCCGTTGACGATGGCGTTGAGCTCGGCGACCTCGTCGAACGTCACGAGCGGGCCGTGGAACGGGAACCTGCGGTCGATCGCCGTGGCATACCCGAGCAGCTCCGCGGCTTCCATGGTTGCCGGGGTCTCGCCGGAGAGCAGGGATGCGACCTCTCCTTCGGACGCCTTGTTCCCGGCGATGCGGCACGACGAGGCGACCGATTGCATGCGCGCCACCCGCCTGAGTGCCAGCAGCCGTTCCGGCGGCAGCCCAACCCCAGCCACCCATAAACCTCGGAAGTGGTCGAGCTTCGAAACGAGCTTGAGCAATTCCGGGTCTACGGCAATTCTCGGTTCCATATCACCCAATTTTACACCTAAAATCGTCCATAGCGGTCAATTTCCAGGCGTTACCCGCACGTTCGCGATCCGAGCATAGCGCATCCGATGGACAACGAGACACAACACCCTCGCGCGAGTCACGAATCGTTTCGTCACCGAAGTCACCGTTTTGCCACGGGCATGTCCGTCGAACTCCACATGGCCGGCGCGTTGCACCCGTGCGGGGCAGAAAACATCAGCCGAACGGGCGTTCTCTTGATCGCCTCCCCCACGAACCCGCTACAAGAGCGAGTAGATATTACCCTAAGACTCCCTGGAGGCGGCCGAACCATCCGGATCCCCGGAAGAATCGTACGCGACCTTACGGACGCGTCGACGGGCAAGCGCCGGATCGCCGTTGCGTTCCTGGAACCCACCGCCGTCCAGGCCGCGGATCTCGAGGCGTTGATCGCGCGGCTCCTCGAGGCTCCATTCCCCACGACTCTCGGTCCGCTCAGGGTCGGGGCCTCCCACAGCGAGATCGTGAAATCGCTCGAAACACTTCCCCTGTCGCAACGCATCTCCACGGCGATGCGCGGGGGGATGCGGGAACGCGAGGCATTGCGTCATGACACTGCCCCGGCGGTACAAGAAGCACTCGCACGCAACCCGAACTTGACTCTGCCCGAGGCCAGGGCGTGGGCCGCGTCGACGTCGCTGCTCGCCTCGACGATTCCGGCGCTCGCCGCGGATGCGCGGTTTGCGCGCGACGAGGAGTTCTGCCTGGCGCTCGCGGCGAACTCCCGCGTAACGGTGGAGATCGCGGACGGCCTGACGGCGCATTTCAACGCGTTGCAGGTGCGCCGGCTGCTCGGCCGTCCCGGAATCAGCGGCGCCCTCCGCTCGAGACTGCTCAAGCGGCATCCGCGGGGGTGAGCCCGGCTCAGGACTCGTCGAGCAGGAGGACGACGAGTCCCGATCGCAGCTTCGGTTCGAACCAGGTCGATTTAGGCGGCATGACCTTGCCCGCGTCCGCGACCCGCATCACCTCGCCGAGCCCGGTCGGGTGCAGAGCGAACGCCACGGAGGCGGCGCTCGAGCCCACCCGTCGCTCGAGCTCCGCGAGCCCGCGAATCCCGCCGACGAAGGTGATCCGGGAATCGGTTCGCGGATCGCCGATGCCGAGGATCGGGGCCAGAATCCTGTCCTGCAGGATGGAAACGTCGAGCGAACGGACGGGGTCGTCCGTGGGGACGGTCCCGGCGGCGGCCTCGAGCAGCCTCCATTCGCCGGCGAGGTAGACCCCGAAGGTGCCGGCGCGGGGCGGGCGCATCTCCGGCCACGGAGCGACCACGCGAAATCCCGCGTCCTGAACGGCGAGCAGGAACCCGGCGGGCTCCAGCCCGTTGAGATCCCTCACTACTCGGTTGTAATCGAGGATCCTTAGCTGTGCCGCCGGAAAATGCGCCGCCAGGAAGCGTCCGCCGGAACGCCTGTCCTGCGACACACGGGCGTAGGCCGCCGCCCGATGGTGCCCGTCGGCGATGTAGGTCGCCGGAAGCTCTCTCAGCGCCGCCGTCAGTCGCGCCACGGTGTCCTCCGCATCGACGACCCACAGCGTGTGACCGATTCCATCGGGGGCTTCGAACGATGCGGCCGGGGCGTGACGCGTTTCCGCGGCGACGATCTCGTCGACCGCCCGGCTCTCGCGGTAGGCGAGAAAGACGGGGCCCGCGTTCGCCGCGAGAGCCGTGGCGTGACGCGTTCGATCGTCCTCCTTGTCGGGGCGCGTGTGCTCGTGACGCTTGATGCGTCCGGAGAGGTAGTCGTCGACCGATGCCGCCCCGAGAACCCCCGTCTGGACGTGCCCTCCCATGGTCTGGCGATAGAGGTAGAACGCGGGGCTCGCATCACGCACGAGCCAGCCGGCGTTGCGCATGCCGTCGAAATTCTCGCGTGCGCGCCGGTAGACGCGCTCGTCGTACGGATCGATCGCGGGGTCGAGGTCGATCTCCGCCTTGACCACGTGCAGGAACGAGTACGGATCGTCCGCGGCGAGGCGGCGCGCCTCGTCCGAGTCGAGCACGTCGTACGGCAGGCTGGGGATCCGTGCCGCCAGGTCGGGCCGCGGCCGCAGCCCCCGGAACGGAGTCACGTCCATCGGCAACCTCCGGCGGCAAGGTAACATGCGCGAGCCGGCGTCCGGCCGGACGGACGGGGGGACTCTGATGCGAGAACGTGCGGGTTTCGCGGCGTGGGCGGCCGCGGTCCTTGCGGCGAGCGGGCTCGTCGCGGCGGAGTCCGCTTCGTCCGACGTCACCGCGCGTCTCGTGGACGCCGGGCTCCGCAGCAACGGCTCGTACGCGACCCTCGCCGGCCTGACCGATCGGATCGGTCCGCGCCTCTCGGGTTCGGAGAACCTTCAGAAGGCCGTCGCGTGGGCCACCCAGGAGATGCGCCGCGTGGGGCTCGACCGCGTGTGGACGGAGCCCGTCACGGTCCCGCACTGGGTGCGCGGCGAGGAGAGCGGGAAGATCCTCGCGCCGGCGGAGCATCCGCTGGTCCTGCTGGCGCTCGGGATGAGCGACGGCACGCCACCGGAGGGAATCACCGCCGACGTGGTCGAGGCGACGACGCTCGACGAGGCAAGGTCGCTCGGGGACAGGGTCAAGGGCAAGATCGTGCTCTACAACCGCAAGATCTATCCCAATGGCGACGGCGAGCGCGGGTACGGGTACGTCGCCGGGATCCGCGGGGCGGGCGCTTCGACGGCCGCGCGGCTCGGTGCCGTGGGGATGCTCATAAGATCGCTCGCGACCGCGGACCTCCGCCTCCCGCACACCGGCGCGATGAAGTACGAGGACGACGCCCCGCGCATCCCAGCGGCGGCGATCTCCCCCGAGGACGCCGACCTGATCCACCGCCTCCTCGCGGCGGGCGACACGGTGAAGGTCTGGTTCCGGCTCGGATGCAAGACCCTTCCCGACGCGCCGTCCGCAAACGTGATCGGCGAAATCCGGGGCGCCGAGAAGCCCGACGAGTTCGTCGTCATCAGTGGCCACCTCGACTCGTGGGACGTCGGCACCGGGGCGCAGGACGACGGCGCCGGGTGCGCGATCACTCTCGAGGCGATGCGCTTGATCCACGACCTCGGTGTCCGCCCGAAGCGCACCATCCGTGCCGTCCTCTTCACGAACGAGGAGAACGGTCTGCGGGGCGGGAAGAACTACGCCGAGGTGCATGCCGCGGAGCTTTCGAAGCACGTGGCGGCGATCGAGTCCGACTCGGGGGGGGCGCGCCCGTTGGGGTTCGGCGTCGCCGCGGGGCCGGGAGCGGTCGCGATCGTCGGCTCTCTCGCGGCCCCGCTTGCCGGAATCGCGGCCGAGCAGGCGATCGACGGCGGGGGCGGCGCCGACATCTCGCCGATGCAGGATGCGGGCGTTCCCCAGATCGGCCTGCGCCAGGACACCACTCACTACTTCGACATTCACCACACGATGGCGGACACCCTGGACAAGATCGACCCGCACGATCTCGCGATGAACGCGACGGCGATGGCCGTCATGGCGTGGCAGCTCGCTCAGCTCGACCCGCCGCTCGCGCGCCCCACCTCGAAGAAGTAGTCGGGGATTCTGCTCATTCCCTAGGACTATCCCCTTCTTCTTGCGAGGCTCCCCGGATACCGCCTCGCTGCGAAGAATGGGGATGTCCTAGGGAATGAGCAGAATGTCCCGGAAGTCGAACCCGGCGACGAGCGAGCGAGGGTCGATGGGCTCCTCCGACCGGCGCAATCCGAGCCGGCATGCCAGCCAACCGGTCACGCGCGCGGCACTCCATCCCGCCGATCGCAGCTCGTCGAGCGTCACGCCGCGATGCCGCTTCGACAGCCGCGTCCCGTCCTCGCCGAGCAAGAGAGGGCCGTGGCCGAACCTCGGCGGCGACGCTCCGAGCACCCGGTAGAGCGCGATCTGCCGGAACGTCGACGTCACGAGGTCCCCGCCCCGCACGACCTCGGTGATCCCCATCGCGATGTCGTCGACCACCACCGCGAGCTGATAGGCGGCCACTCCATCCGCGCGGCGCACGACGAAGTCGCCGATCGCTTCCGGGTCCGGCTCGATGCGGCCGCGGATGAGGTCGTCGAAGGGCTCGAGCGATGCAGCGCGGACGCGCAAGCGCCACGAGTGCGGGTGACCCGCGCGGATGCGCTCCGCCGCCTCCGCCTCCGAGAGCCCGCGGCAGGTACCCGGGTAGAAGACCTCGTCCCCCGGCGCCTGCGGCGCGCTCGCCGAAGCCAGGACGTCCTTCCGGCTGCAGAAGCACGGGTAGAGGGCTCGACCGCGGCGCAGCACCTCGAACGCCGCGTCGTAGCGGACGGCGCGCTCGCTCTGGGCGTACGGCGCATGCGGGCCGCCGCGATCGGGTCCCTCGTCCCAGTCGAGGCCGAGCCACCTTAGGTCGGCCATCATCCGCTCCGCGGCACCCGGGACGACGCGCGGCCGGTCGAGGTCCTCGATCCTGAGGACGAGGTCTCCGCCGCGGGAGCGGACGGACAGCCACGCGAGCAGCGCCGTCGCCGCGTTCCCGAGGTGCGTCGACCCCGTGGGGCTGGGGGCATAACGTCCGCGCGGGCGCATGGGAGAAAAGGATGCCACGGCCCCCCATTTGCGTCCCTCTTGCCGCGCGGGCGGAATCGACCCACATTTCTCGTCATGAGACGGCAGGGCGGCGGCGGTCTGGGTTTCGTGATGCTGATCGTGGTGATGGTCGTCGTATTGCTCATCGCCCTGCGGAACTGGAAGGCCGTCACTCCCGAGCTGCAGCAGATCAAGAATCACAACGATCGAGCGGCCCAGCGCCGGGACGTCCCGCCCGAGCAGTACTCGCCCGACGCCGCCGCGGCGTCCCGGTCGTCCTCGGACGACTCGTGGACCCCGTCGGCCCCCAACCGGCCGAACCTCGACACGATGGAGCAGAGGACGACCGCCCACACCGACGCCACGAACAACGCCCTCCAGCAGACCAATAACTGACCCGCGCTGGCTCCGAGAGGGCCTCGTTTCCTAGAATGGCCCCTTCCACCGCGGCGCGTCCGTGGTGCGTTCGCCAGCGAGGCGCCGATGCCCAACGCCATCGTCCACGTCCCCCAGCCCGTCAACGAGCCGGTCCATGGATACGCGCCGGGAAGCCCCGAGCGCGCGCGGCTCAAGGACGCGCTCGAGTCGCTGTCGCGGCGCACGATCGAGATCACGCCGGTCATCGGCGGCCGCCGTGTCCGGACCGGCGATGTCGCCGACTGCGTCATGCCGCACGATCACCACCACTTGATCGCGCGCTGGCACCGCGCCGGCGCGCGCGAGGTTCCGCGGGCGATCGCCGCCGCGCGCGAGGCCTGGGGGGACTGGTCGCGATCGCGCTGGGAGGCGCGGGCCGCCGTCTTCCTCAAGGCCGCCGACCTGCTCGCGGGCCCATGGCGGATGCGTCTCAACGCGGCGACGATGCTGGGCCAGAGCAAGACCTGTCACCAGGCCGAGATCGACGCCGCCTGCGAGCTCGTCGATTTCTTCCGCTTCAACGTCCACTACATGCAGGAGATCTACCGCCAGCAACCGGTATCCGCCCCGGGAATGTGGAACACCATGCAGTACCGGGCGCTCGAGGGGTTCGTCTTCGCGGTGACGCCATTCAACTTCACCGCGATCGGAGGGAACCTTCCGACCGCGCCGGCGCTGATGGGGAACACGGTGGTCTGGAAGCCGGCGTCCTCGGCCGTCTACTCCGCCGCGATGATCATGGAGCTGCTGGAGGAGGCCGGGCTCCCCCCCGGGGTCATCAACTTTCTCCCTGGCTCCGCCGGAACCGTCGGCGACCCCGTGATCGCCAGCGAGGAGCTCGCGGGCATCCATTTCACCGGCTCGACCGCCGTGTTCCAGCAGATGTGGCGCACGATCGGCGCCAACATCTCACGCTACCGCGGCTATCCCCGGATCGTCGGAGAAACGGGCGGGAAGGGATTCGTGTTCGCCCACCCCTCCTCCGACGTCGACGCGCTGGTCACCGCGCTCGTGCGCGGCGCGTTCGAATACCAGGGGCAGAAGTGCTCGGCGGCATCGCGGGCGTACATCCCGGCGTCGCTCTGGCCCCGCGTCGAGAAGGGCCTGAAGAAGCAGATCGCGGAGATCCGGGTCGGCGACCCGGCGGATTTCCGCAACTTCATGGGCGCCGTGATCGACGCCGCGGCGTTCAAGTCGATCAAGGGGTACATCGACCATGCGAAGCGTTCGCGCGACGCCGCGATCGTCGTCGGCGGTGGATCCGACGCGCGGAAGGGATACTTCATCGAGCCGACGGTCGTCCGCGCACGGCGGCCGGACTTCAAGCTGATGCGCGAGGAGATCTTCGGGCCCGTCCTCACTCTCTACGTGTACCCGGATGCGAAGCTCGAGAATGCCCTCGAGCTGTGCGACACGGGCGCGTCCTACGGCCTCACGGGGGCCGTCTTCTCGCAGGACAGGGCCGCGATCGTGCGCATGACCGACGCGCTCGCGCACGCCGCCGGCAACTTCTACATCAACGACAAGCCGACCGGCGCCGTGGTCGGACAGCAGCCGTTCGGAGGAAGCCGGGCGTCGGGAACCAACGACAAGGCCGGGAGCCACCTGAATCTGATTCGCTGGACGAGCGCCCGGACGATCAAGGAGACCTTCGTCCCGCCGCGCCACTTCTCGTACCCCTTCCTCGGCTAAAGCGGGACATTCTGCTTTTTCCTCTCCTGGTTCGGTCTCCTTCTTCTTGCGAGGCTCCCCGGATACCGCCTCGCGGCGAAGAAGGAGACCGAACCAGGAGAGGAAAACGGAATTTCCCCTATCATGTCAATGTATGGGTTCCTCCAAGGAACAACTCCTGGGCGGCCGCAAGGCGGACCACATTCGCCTGGCGCTCGACGAGCGGATGCAGTTCGCCTCGCACCCGTTCGAGCGCTTTCGATTCGGCCATGAGGCGCTGCCCGAGATCGATTTCGACAGCATCGACCTGAGGGTCGAGTTCCTCGGCAAGCCGCTGCGGGCTCCCTTGCTGATCTCGTGCATGACCGGCGGCACCGAGGCGGCGCGCCGGATCAATCGCAATCTTGCGGAGGCCGCCGAGCGGCGCGGTGTCGCCTTCGGCGTCGGATCGCAACGCTGCGCGATCGAGGACCCGTCGCAGGCGGCGACGTTCGAGGTCCGCGACGTGGCGCCGAGTATCCCGCTCCTCGCGAACCTCGGGGCCATCCAGCTCAATTATCGCTACGGCCTCGACGAATGCCGGCGCGCGGTCGACATGGTCCGCGCCGACGCGCTCGCGTTCCACCTCAACCCGCTCCAGGAGGCGATCCAGCCCGAGGGTCAGCGCGACTTCGGAGGCCTGCTCGCCAAGCTGGCCGAGATCGCGCGACAGATCCCGGTCCCTGTCGTCGCGAAGGAGGTCGGGAGCGGCCTCTCCGAATCGACTGGGCGGCGGCTGGTCTCCGCCGGCATCCGGATCCTGGATACAGCGGGGGTCGGAGGCACGAGC